>JABHGC010000243.1 GCA_018672285.1 Methylococcales bacterium | reverse complement strand
AATGCTGTCCCCATGACCACCAATAAACGCGCTAGTGATGTAGGCATTTGGTAAGTACATAAAAAACTGACTCGCATAGCCATAGCCAACGATGCCACCAATGAGCGCACCTACTATGGTAAAAACGACATCATAGCGATTCGCAAAATAGGCGATTGATTCGTTTAGGAACGATTTTGATTCAGCCATAGCCGTAGGCATCCTGTGATTTTTCAGATTGGTGTCCCATTTGCCGTTGAATCTCCGTTTTGTCGGTGTTGAGGTTGGCGAGTTCGGTTTTATGATTATGGCGGAAAGAATAGAAAGTGATATTTTCAGCGCCTTCAACATCGCTACGCGCACGGTTAAGCCTTGCTCGCAGGGCATCTTTTGAGCTGTTCGGCTCAAAGTGGCCGTTATTTTTTTGGGCAACTTCCGCTAGTTTGTCTGATTTGATGGTGAGCGTTCTGTCTGCACCTGTATTGGCTCTAAACCTTGCCGCCCCTTCTACACCATCGCGCTTTTTTGCGCCTTGAATCTCGACCGTTACAGCGCCATTTTTTTCGGTTAGTTTCACCCCGTTTTGTAGCTCTTGTGGGCGTAGTCCCGTTTCGCGGGAGATCACAAGGCTATCGTGTAGCTCGTGGTCATTTTCTACGTGGTCGAGTAGATTTTTATAGCCTGACTCATTCAAGGGCTGGCGTGATTTCGCTTGCTGATGTTTGCTTGGTTCGGTTCTTAATTCGGCATAGCTTTGCTTTTGCAGGTCATAGCGTACCGACTGTATACGTTTACCTAAGTCGGCATCTTTACGGTCAAAGGCTTGCTGTTCTGCGGACTTTAATTCCCGCCGCGCAACGGCGTGATCCTTCCACCATGTTGAGCGCTTCACCTCATTACTTCGTGCTTCTAAGTAGTCGGGTAATTTTTCAAGTGGAACATCTCGTAAGCGCTTGGCGACTTTTTCATATTCAGCTTTGCTGCTCTCGCTGAGTTTATTGGATAAAGGCGCTTGCGCTTTACTGCCTTTCACTTGAGCGTCCCAGCGATCTAAGCTGTCACGATCAACTAGAGATTCTAGTGATTTGTCTGTTTTATCCAGTTCAGTATCAGCGGTTTGGGCATCAGGAGCTTGCTTGTCCAGACCTTTGGCCGCTCTGCGTCCAAAAATGCGCTGTACCTGTGAGCGGGCTTTGTATTTTTCGGTTGCGGCTATTTCAGTGCTGACCGCTGTTGATTGCTTTTCAGTGATGGCAATGCGGCCTAAGAAAAGCCCTTGTTTTGCACCATTATTTTTGAGGTGTTCAATGTGTTCATCAAATTTTTGCCCGATCTGCTTTTGTTGGCCTTTGGTTAAGCCATCATCTTTGGCTTGTTCCAGTAAATCAGTTTTGGCTTGCTTAACATCAATTTTACCTTTTGAGTCTTTATATTCATTGAGATAAATATCTATTTTAGAGGCTCTATAATCTTTTTCATGTGAGTATCTTGCAGTATCAACAAGGTCTAGGCTGGGTGGGCGATCTTGGTATTTAATGTTGTGTGAATCGTAAATGCTATTGGTGTTTTGCCTGTGGTTATCACGTAACTCTTTGCGCTTGGTTTGGGCTTTTCGATGCACATCATTAACCCGTTTTTTTCGCTTTTCATTGGCCTTTTCAAATGCTCCTTTACTGTAATAACCTTTCTTTAATCGCTTTGAAAAATCATTATCTATTTTGTTTGTATTTTTATTTAGCTGTATTTCAACCTTTTTCATTTTTTTGTCATGCTGCTTTTGCTCGGTGGATATTTTTTTATTCACCGATTTTTTAGAGTCGTCCTTTTCAGCCGCTTTGCTTTTAGTTTTGGGTTCATCACTTTGTGATGAGATGAAAATTGCGTTTTTCTTGGATTTTTTCCACTGGCTGTCGTCACGATCAGCCATTAACGATAACCCCGAGACTTTGCCGCTTGTGCGGCTTTTTCACCAACCCCGCGAAGTGAAAACATTTTAGTGATTAATGTGGCGATTATGGCAATTATAGAGATAAGACCGATAAGTATAAAAAGGCTATACCCAGTGCTAAAAACAGATATTGCATGAAAAAAATTAAAGGCATCCTGAAACCAGAAAAACAAGATTATCAATAATATTTGAGCAATAATATTTGCTTCAAAGAAGCCTAGAAATAGTTTCATTAGTAGGTCAACAAAGGTTTGCCATAGCCGTCAAACTTGGTCACACCATCAGGGTGATTTGCAAGGTCAAAGCTAGAGGCCATGTAGTCGGACATGGAATAACACCACAGCTTAGGCGCACGAAATGTAAAACCTAAAATCATGTAGTCCTGTTTTAAAAATTCATCTTTGATGCAGATAACATCATCGTCATTGCTATTGGCTTGCACGTTGGCGCAGATAAGCATGGCGATCACTATCGTTAGTTTCTTCATTCGCTGGTTCCTCTATTCGGTGTCTAGGTTCAATTATAGCCTGTGCGTGTGCGGCCATATTCTCCTAATCAGTTTGCGAGTTACGGGCGAATCGTCATTGCAGTACTCAGCGGGTCAAGCTCGTTCGTCCTCACTGCGTTGCGGGCGCTCCAGCGTGACCAGCTTCCGTGCTTCCATGCCCATTTCCCTACACTCGAAAACTAATCAGGAGAACGGCATGTTACAAGCTCACATAATCACTATCTCACTTATCATCATCACGGGGTTTGTGTCTCTGCCTGTCGCAATTGGTGGTTTATTTGGGTACTTGATAGCTATCAAATGAGGAGTTGATAGCTTTATCCATCGCTAATAATATTCCGTTTTCTGATGAACGTTAATCCAAGATTATCGTTTGCTAGGCACCTAAACTCCTATTACTACCGCCGTCTCTTTGGCAAGTAAGTTACTTGGCCGTGTGCATCACCTTGTTATGTGTTTAATTTATCTTGCACAGCCTTCCAAACTTCCAAGTGCTCCGTGGTAACGCTAGATTGGGATACAATGTTTTTAGAGTAGTTGTTAATAAAGTCAGAAGGGTTTGAGCACATTCTCAGGTAGTATCGTATAGTTGGAATTATACCATTAACAATTATCTGGCATCCATGAGTAGAATACACGTCTCTAATTACATCTAGAACATCATTGTGTATTGCTGTGCAGCTTGGATGTGTAGTCAGTATGTAATATCGTTTCAAACTAGACTTGAGGATTTTTTCCTTTGCTCTAAGTAATATTGGCAAATCAATTTCTATGCCATGCTTTACTTCAACCCCCTCAATTACATCGGTGTCTGAATCCTCTAGCTCAATATCACCTACTGATCCAGTTCTTAAATCAGAAGCTTGGTGACTTTCAAGTTTTCGAAGCAACAACCCCGAGTAGTTATCAACTTCGTTAATTAATAATTCATAAATACTATAGATTGCGATTACAGGTAAATGCGCACTATTAGGTGAGGAAAAATGCTTTTCAAGTGCTGATATTACATCAATTATAAGTATTTCATTTCCTATATTATTTTTAGATACCCTCGCAATAAGCTCACCTTTACTCTTTTTATATTCAATTTCTTTT
>JABHGC010000220.1 GCA_018672285.1 Methylococcales bacterium | reverse complement strand
TGCAAAATACCACCAGTGGGTTATCAAGATGAAAGAACCAGTACCGAAATGGGCCTTTTTGAATAGTATCGATGATGGGGATTTGTTTCGTATCTGGGTTGAGTTTTTCAAAGGGTGTTGTGGTATCCGCTGCATCACTCATTACCATGGCAATGCTATTGGCTTGATAGCGGTAAAAATTATTGCTTGGAGGCTCATTGACCGCGCGGAAATTCATGAAGTGATTATCTTTACTGATGTGCAGCTGTTTACCATTGGTAATATCTTGAGTTTTATCTACAGTCCAGCCTTGCGCCACAAGAAACACACGAAAGGTATCCAGCAGCTCAATTGAATGATTTACTGTGCCAGTTTGAAATGCCATGGTTTGATGCTCGATTAAGTTAAGCCAGTTTTAACGCCCAGTAATCACTCGCACTTGTGCGGTGAATGTTTGGGACAATGAGGTAAGTGTCTGAACCTATTGTGATGGTATCTTCTGCAGACACACCAAAACCGGATACAAAATAACAACCATCAAATTCTCCCCAGACATTTTTAGCCGTATTTGCACGAGGCACTTCTCGCTCATACATTACCAATGGAAACAACATGCGTTCGCCACTGAGGCCTTCCCGGATTTGCAGTGCAGATTCATTTACAGTTGGCCAGATATGATGATAGTGCTCGCCATAATAAATACGTTGGTTGTCAAATTTCCGATTGCCATAAGGCTGCCAAAACCCAGAGGGGTTTCTTTGGTACAGGGTCGCACCGGTTTCGTCATTATTTAAACCAGGGTCAACGAAGCTTCTGTGTTCACCTTGTGTATTTGACCAGCGGTAATTCTTCACACTTTGGCTTTTGGAGTTTTGTATCAGGCTGCCGCCAACGATCAAAGGGTAGGGGTATTGGCCTGGTGTGCCATATACTTTTAGAAACCCAAGGTACATGCTTACATATACAGTTGATATTTTAGCAACGAGAATAATACGGCTGGCATTCACAACTAGCCAGTAAGGGATGGGTTTGTTCCAAAGTGCGAGTGAAGGTGGTTCTTGAGAAATAGCGCCAGGCTGTTCCTCAAAGGAATAGTTATTATCAAAACCAATCATCCCTTGTAGTTGCCAGTTGAAGTAATCCTGGTCTTTGTCTGAGTAGGTTTTTATATCAACAAAAATTTGGTCTTGGCCTGAAATACCGTTTCCCTGAAGGATGAGCTCAGACTCACCGTTGGCATTATTTTCTATCCATCGTTTTTCAGTCCAGCCGTGTTTTGTCACAAACAGGCGTAACCGTACTAACAGATCTTGATAATCTGTAGCAGTATCGTGTTCGTATGGCATATATCAACTCTGTAATCGACAAAAAATATCTTGTTAAAGCAATAATTCAGGATTAACCTTGTATGAGTAATCTCAATACAATAACAAAAAACAAGGGGTTAACCATGAATCACAATAGGTACATCACCACGCTTAAATCAGAGTTTTCAAGCGTTTTTACCCAGCTTAAAACACATGGAAAATCTAACGATAAAGACCGACATCGTGCTGAAGGGTTTCTTCATGCGGCCCGAGTCTTAGAAATTATGTCCGATCAAGACATTCAATCTTTAATGGACACAGTTCATTTTGATATTTTTAAAATGACGATTGAGCAACGAAAACAGCAGCAAAAATCTCAACAACATGAATTAACGGATGAGTTTTATAAATTGCTGGATTTGCCTACATTTATTAGAGAACATCAAGCGGGTTGAAAGACGCGCAACATGTACAGCTCGGCTGTTTTTTATGATAAGAGCTGCTGAATAATTAGGGAGCCCCCTGCTGGACAGAGAGTATCCCCGCTCACCTTCGCAGGCTGGGTGATGGTCACTTGAGGAAAGAAGCACCTTAGCTACCTGCTAAGGTTTTCGCCTAAATACACTGATTAGCTCAGCTCTTAGTGAGTACTCAATCCTTGGATCTATCGCCATTAGAGCAACTCTTGCGTCACTTTTAGCAACCCAATTGATATGCTGGTCTTGCCAAGGCTCCTTGTGAATGTCTCGCAGCGTTGCACAGCAAGCGTTTAAGCAGTCTTTAATTTCTTCTTCCCACAACTTCATTTTTTATCTCTTGGAAATAATGCTTTTTGTTTCAAGTATCTTATTTAATTTAATAACTATTTGCAATTAAAAGAATAATGTTGTGATGTTGTACTAGTGTGATTTACAGGTAGTTGGGCCTGAGTACTGCCTAGAGGTTAGTTCGTAACATGTTTGATGAGATTAATTGTCCAGTTAAGCGATAGTAAATGCCATTGTGCTGTAAATTTATGAAACCACCTGCTGAATAATACGTGGATTTTTCTGTAACACATTGAGTATCACACGCTCACCTTGGCTGGAAGACATGTAGTCATGCACAACAGATGGGTCAATCACATTAACGATTTTCACGTTGGTTTGATTGGGTGGAGTGACTGATGGTGGCGCACCATCCGAATTATTCAGCCTATGCCTAGGATCTTTGCGAGTAAGCACCTCTTCACCACGCTGCAATATGG
>JABHGC010000264.1 GCA_018672285.1 Methylococcales bacterium | reverse complement strand
CTTTGATGACAGCGGCCATACTGTCAGGCGTTTCATCATAGCCACCAAATTCATTCGGTAAACCCGCATTGGGGTGGGCACTGACATGACAGCTTGCAACCCTAGATAACTCTTGCACATAAGGCCGTAACTCAGCAGGCCCTAGCGCGCAGTTCAAACCAAATGAGATCGGATTTGCATGGGCTAATGAGTTATAAAAGGCCTCTGTCGTCTGCCCAGATAAGGTTCGCCCACTACTGTCGGTAATGGTGCCCGAAATCATAATTGGGTATTCAATATCATGATCAGAAAAATACTTTTTCACCGCATATACGGCGGCTTTCGCATTCAACGTATCAAAGATCGTTTCAATCAATAATAAATCTGTACCACCATCAATCAAGCCACGAGTGGCTTCATAATAGGCATCCACCAACTGGTCAAAAGTGACATTCCGAAACGCAGGATCATTCACATCAGGCGATAAAGACGCTGTACGTGTTGTGGGGCCAAGTACGCCTGCGACAAATCGTGGCACACCTGTTTTAGCCGCAATTTCAGCACATGCCTCACGAGCGAGCTTGGCAGATTCAACATTCAACTCATAAACCAAGTTTTCCATCTCGTAGTCAGCCATTGAGATGGCGTTAGCACTAAAGGTATTGGTTTCGAGGATATCCGCCCCTGCCTCTAAGTATTCGCAATGGATGGCTTTTATTACATCAGGGCGGGTTAAGGTGAGTAGGTCATTATTGCCTTTAAGATCAATGTGGTAGCCTTTAAAGCGTTCACCTGAATAGTCTTCATCTTTCAGTTTTCGTCGCTGGATCATCGTCCCCATTGCGCCATCTAAAAATAGAATGCGCTCTTTTAACAAGGACTTAAATTGTTCAACTCGTGAATTCATGACTAACCAACCTATTAATTAACAAAAACACCAAGACTATTATCAAGCTACTGATTTTAAAAATTTTTTACCAATTTCCACAGCATCAAGACCATCCAAAATCAGTCCCACAAAATACCCATTGAGAAGGTCAAACTTCAGTCAATACACGATCAGCAAATTATGATATAATAATTCACATTTAACCGCTTTGGAAGAGCAATGCCACGGGGCTATTTTTTCATAACAATCATATTATTAACGCTTTACACTCAAGTTGCTTGGGGTGGAAACACTTACCAGTACAAATTAGTGGGTGTTAACGGTTTAATTGCAAAAAATATCACCGAATACCTAGGCAGCACAGACGATAACACGGATTATGCCCGCTACCAAATTGAGCAAAAAGCCGATAATTCTCTGCCAAAAATTCAAAATGCATTAAAAGCATTTGGCTATTACAAAGCCACCATTAAACATAGCTTAACCGCTAAAGACACCAACAATAATAACACCCATTGGACAGCCCTATTCGACATTACGTTAGGCAAGCCCGTCACCCTTTCTACCATGCACCTCAGCATACCAACAGAGCACTTACCTTTTTTTGTTAAACCAATCAAGCAATATGGTTTCAAGCCTGGTGATATCTTTCATAGCGGCCAATATGAACATTTAAAAAAAGACCTGCTGAACACAGCCCTTAGCAATGGTTTTTTTGATGTTAAATTCACTCAAAGTAAAGTGGCGATTGATTGGCCAACTCAAACAGCAACAATAGACATGAACCTTTCACTCGGCTCTCGCTACCAACTTGGCGACGTACAATTTGACGTTGGTGCATTAAACCCTGATTTATTCACACGTCTACTCAAATTCAAACCAGGCACTCCCTATACTGCAAAACACATTGCTGAGCTACATGACGCACTTCTTAACAGCCAGTATTTTGACAATATACACATTAACGCAGAACCTAATGCGGCAATAAATCACATTATTCCTGTTACGGTCATTGGCACCCCCCGAAAGAAGCACCAATTTTCTTTTGGTGTGGGTTATGCCACTGACACAGGTGCTAGAGGTTCGGTACGCTGGGATAACCGCTGGTTAAACCAATCCGGCGCTAACTGGCACGGCAGCCTAGGCTTATCTCTCAACAACCAGCACGCGGAACTCGGCTATGTGCAACCTATTGAACACTGGCTTAGCGATGAATTAGATTGGTCTGTAGCGTGGTCTTTTGAAGAGACCGATGCATTAGAAAGTGAAATAACCGCACTCAAGCTCAGTACTAAAAAGCAGCGCTGGGATCATTGGCATGAGCGACTATTTATCTCTTTACAGCAAAACAAAGATATTGATCTTGAGTCTGTTGACGACAATCAGACGGAAACAACTGACCTCATTCTGCTTGGTGGCCAATGGCAAACCACCAAAGCCAATAGCTTAACAAACACCAGCAGAGGTCATTTTTTAAGCTTAACGGTCCAAGGTGGCAGCGAATGGCTTGGCTCAGACGTGAGCTTGCTGCAAGCGCAAGTCTCAGCCAAATGGGTACATCGTTTAAACAAACGCACTCGATTACTGCTCCGAAGTGATTTTGGCAGCACCTTAACTGATGATTTTGATCGCCTACCCGCTTCGTTAAGATTTTTTGCAGGTGGTGATACCAGTGTCAGAGGATATGATTTAGATGAACTCGGCCCAGAGGATGACGACGGCGATGTTTTAGGCGGACAATATTTGATTGTTGGTAGCGCAGAGTTGGATTATGAATTTTACCCACAATGGAAGGTAGCGGCCTTCTTTGATATTGGTAACGCCATTAACACGCTTTCAGACCCTCTGGCACGAGGGCTTGGAGTTGGTTTTCGCTGGGAGTCTCCTATTGGTGCCGTTCGTATTGATTTTGCCAAAGCCTTAGATCAGGATGAAGACTTTCGCCTACACCTACGCTTTGGGCCTGATTTATAGGAATGTTAACTTGTGCTAACCCTCTACCAAGAAATGAAAGGATTAGGAAAAAAACGGCAACGCCTTTTTCGCGGTAGCGTTCGTGGCGCCGTATTGACTCTCTTCTTGGTGATAGGCACTTTATTATGGACTGTCACAAGCCAGTCCGGACTCCAGTTTATTCTAAAAAACAGCCAACCTTTTTTACCTCAAAATCTTAGCTTTGAACGAATAGAAGGTAACCTTTGGCAAGGGTTTACGGCACATCGAGTAACCTGGCAGGATGATAAGAACAGCATATCTGCTGACCAAGCCTTCCTTCAAATTCAACTGCTCGACTTGTTACAGCAAAAAATAACAGTACAACAAGGCCATATTAAGCACTTAACTGTCTCGACTAAAGCCAATACCTCGTCAACGCCAAACCTACCTTTACAGTCGTTACCCTGGCCGGTTTCAATACACGCTTTTGCAGTGGATCAGCTACTCATTGACCGAGGCGCACGACAGCACCTGATTCATCAAATTCAGCTTAGCGGACAAAGTGCAGGGCAGTCTATTCACATACAACAGCTCCACTTTTCTTACAAAAAAGTCACCGTTTATTCAAAAGGTCGTATCGAATTACAAACCCCTATCCCTGTTAATCTTGCCTTCAACTGGCACACAGTAAATAACCAATCCCATATCAAAGGCCACGGCACCTTGAGTGGCCATTTAAACCAATTACAGCTTGAGCATCACTTTCAAGGTCCGACAGATGCCGTGCTAAGCGGACAAGTCCTTAACCTCACCAACCACCCCTCTCTCAATTTAAAGGGTTCATGGACAAGGCTGCCAAAATTTTCTGAAACATTAGCTATTGGCACCGGAAAAATTCACATTAATGGTCAAATTCAAGCGCTAAACATTCGCGTTAAAGCGGATACCGACATTGAACAAACAACCATTCCGGCTGAAATAAACGTCAATCTCACCTCACAACGCTGGTCATTAGATCAATTAACACTACATAGCCCACAAGGGTTAATTCGAGCAAAAGGCCATTACACACCAAGCACTCAAAAATGGCAGACACACATAACAGGTAATGCCATTAATCCCGCCCGCTGGATCCCCCAATGGGAAGGCACAACGGCGTTTAGCTTAAATGCCTACGGTGAACAAGAGCAAGAGCACACCAATATTCATAGCTTAATGCTTGAAATGCCCAATGGAACACTTAACAGCCAAGGCCAAATACAATTTAGCTCAGCGCCTACCTGGAAACTCAAAACCACAATTAGCAAACTCGATTTGCAGTCGCATTTACCACAATGGCGAACAACACTGAATGCCAACATAAGCCACCATGGGTCACTCGGCAAAAAACCCTCAGCCACCTTTGACGTCTCACACCTTAAAAGCACGCTCAACAAAACAAAAACCGAGTTAAATGGCCGAGGTTATTTTACTTGGCAGCCTAATATTTTAACCATTCAAGCATTTGAGCTAACCGGAAAACACACCGACGTTCACATTACGGGCGACATAAAACAACCCTTATCACTTCAGTGGGTCGTCAACAGCGACAACTTGCAAGAAATCTACCCAACATTTAAAGGTAAAGTTCACAGCCAAGGAAAGATCACCGCACTCAACAATAGCTTCAACATTCAAACCCAAACTCACATTGAACGACTCACCGTAGGAGACTTGAGCGTTCAAGAGTTACTTTTAAAGGGCGACTTACACAACCACAAAGCGACCCCCTTCAACATATCCGCCAAGTTAAAAGGCATTCAATGGCAGCAACAGCACATTAAAGTGGCCGACATCACCTTACAAGGAACCCATGCCAAACAACAACTCAACATCACATCCCAACTCCCCGATGGCAAATGGGTTGCCGAAGCCACAGGCAGCCATAACAAAACATCATGGCATTGGTTACTGACTAAAAACCAGTTAAACAGCAGCACAATTGGAGATTGGCAGCTAGAAAATCCGACGGCATTATCAATAACAAGCCAGAGCGCTCAGCTAAACAACCTCTGCATGGTTCAGCCCGGCGCAGATTTGTGCATTAAGGGCAACTGGCAAGACAGCACCCATTTTCACAGCATGCTGACCTTTTCAGCACTGCCAAACACACTCTTTTCACGCTGGCTTCCTGGCAATTTAACCTGGAAAGGACAATCCCAGGGCCTATTTTTATTTCAACAAGATGGCCTACAGCCTTCAGCAAACTTTAACTGGGTATTTCAACCTGGCACGTTAACCTATCAACAGCGTAACCAAAGCCTAGATTTACCGTATGGCCAATCCTCTCTCAACGGCACCTTGTTTCAAAACCAGCTAACCGTAACAACAACCATCGATTTAAATAAAGGTGGCTATATTAAGCAACAATTTTCACTGGATAATTTGCTACAAAAGCAACCCGATAAAATGCCGTTGAACATTCATAGTGAATTTTCACTCAATGACTTAGCCTTAACGGAGGCTTTTTTCCCCGATATAGCATCCCTTAATGGCACGCTTCAAGGCCAAATCATGACCTCAGGCACACTCGTCTCACCCCATTTAGAAGGACAACTCTCTCTGACGGATGCTTCAGCCAATATCAACCCGCTTGGAATCACCTTAACCAACACTCAGCTTAAGCTATCTACCGGACAACAAAATGTCATCAACATAGAAGGTGAGGCGACCTCAAACAAAGGCACACTAAAACTACTTGGCGGCATACAACTTAATCCACAAAACGGGTGGCCAGCGCATTTAACCATTAAAGGCGAATCATTTGAACTGATTAAGCTTCCTCATTATCAGGCCAGCATTTCACCCGACATCACGCTGAGCAAAATCCCTGGAGAAGCGTTAAGTATAAAAGGCGCCATCACCGTGCCTAAAGCGCAGATAAAAATAGTGACGTTACCAACCAGTGCGATCACTCAAAGCAGCGACGTCATTATCGTCAATGGCCCTCAACACCCTCCAAAAAGTCCACCTAAAACACTGCCATTATCAACAGACATCCAGCTCACACTGGGTAACCAAGTTCACTTTCAAGGGTTTCATTTAAAAACACAACTTAAAGGGCTACTACACATTCTCGACACACCACGAAAACCCACGCAGGCCTACGGTAACATTGATGTTACTCAAGGCCTGTTCGATGCCTATGGCCAAAATTTTACCATCGACACAGGACAACTCATTTTTAATGGTGGCATCGAAAACCCACAGCTCAATGCAAAAATGTCTCGAAAAATTGATCAACAAATACAGGTCGGCATCATGGCTTCAGGCTCAGCCAAAGCCCCATCGTTAACCCTGTTTTCTACACCGGCTATGGATCGGTCTAATATTTTGTCTTATTTAGTAACGGGCGACTCACTCGACAATGCCAATCAAAACCAAGGTAAAGTATTACTCCAAGCGTTATCGAGTTTTGGCTTATCTGAAGGTAAAACCTTATCGG
>JABHGC010000215.1 GCA_018672285.1 Methylococcales bacterium | reverse complement strand
TTTAAACTGCTGTGAGAAATTTAGGTTCTCGAATTAACGTTAGAAGAAAACGAAAACATTACGACGGTAATTATGGAAAAAAGGGCTGGTTTATACGACTGGAGTTTGGGAAATAACACTAGTTAAGATCAAAATATTCGCTCCATTCAATTACTGCAATCAAGATAACCGACACGCGTATCGTCGTCAACAAATTAATTGCACCATTTAATTACTGCATTTATATTTGACTAATTTCTAACTATGCGCCACTATGATTTCCGATTAAATCATTCGGTGACGACATCTAGTGAATTAGCTCCCTAGATGCCCACCTAAAGACCTACTCAACAGAGGGCGAGCAGATTAAGCCAATAAACACCAAGCTTTGCGACATCGCAGAAATACGCCCTGGGCACCCCTTCCGCGGCACGATCACCCCTATTGCTAACGCCAGCACGCATGTCGTACAAGTGAGAGACACCAATACCTACGGTGAGATCCATTCAAACGATCTCGTCACCACAGAATTAACTGGCCGAAAACAACCAGACTGGTTGCAGCAAGGCGATATTTTATTTGTAGCCAAAGGAGCCAAACATTTCGCTGCCTACGTGAAACAGTTACCGGAGCAAACCGTATGTTCACCGCATTTTTTTATCGTACGGGTTAGAAGCGAATGCTCGGCAACAGTATTGCCCGAATTTATTAGCTGGCAGTTAAACCAAATTCCTGCACAGCGCTATTTTAAGGCCACCGCTGAAGGTTCCATGTACGTCAGTATTCGACGGCAAGTACTAGAAGAAACACCAATTACGCTGCCTACAATAGAAAAACAAGCACAACTGGTGGCGTTACATGCCTGCGCAGTTAAAGAACAAAAGACGCTACAAAAGCTCATTACCAACCGACAACAACAATTGGATGCTATTGCCCTGGATGTTTTAGGCAACGCTAAATTGGACAAACAAGCTGGCGCTAAATAACGACTTTTAGCCAATAACCGAATTTAAAGACAAGAATATAAAAGGGAACAAAATGCCACACAGTCAAATCAACCAGGACGACATCAATAAAGCCGTCTGGTCCGCCTGCGATACATTCAGAGGCGTTATCAGCTCAGATACCTACAAAGACTTCATACTCACCATGCTGTTCTTAAAATACATCTCTGACGTGTATAAAGACGATTACGACAAACTCGTTGTGCAACATGGCGATAACCCTGCGCTGATTAAAGCGATGATGGCCAAACAGCGTTTTGTTTTACCTGACGGCGCAAGCTTCTGGGATTTGTACGAACAACGTCATCAAGCGGGTAATGGTCAGCGCATTGATATGGCACTACATGCGATTGAAGAAGCGAACGGCACGAAGTTAAAAAACGTGTTCCAGGACATCAGCTTTAACACCGACAAACTCGGGCAAGAGAAGCAAAAGAATGATCTGCTACGTCACTTGTTAGAAGACTTTGGCAAAGACATCCTCAACTTACGCCCAAGCCGTGTAGGCACTTTAGATATCATCGGTAATGCCTACGAATACCTCATCAAACACTTTGCGGCGGGTAGCGGAAAAACGGCTGGCGAATTTTACACCCCGCCAGAAGTGTCCGACTTACTGGCAACCATTTTAGAGCCTCAAGAAGGCGACCAAATATGTGACCCTGCCTGTGGTTCAGGTTCGCTATTAATGAAATGTGGCCGCATGGTGCGTAACAATTTCAATGGCTCTAAAAAATACGCCTTGTTTGGCCAAGAATCCATTGGCTCTACCTGGGCACTCGCTAAAATGAACATGTTCCTGCACGGTGAAGATAACCATCGTATTGAATGGGGCGATACCATTCGCAACCCATTACTAAAAGATAAAGACGGTACCGGTTTGTTGCACTTTGATATCGTGACTGCCAACCCGCCATTCTCCTTAGATAAATGGGGGCATGAAGATGCGGCAAGTGATCACTACGGGCGTTTTCGCCGAGGGGTACCACCGAAAACCAAAGGTGACTATGCTTTTATCTCGCACATGATCGAAACCCTGAAGCCAGAAAGCGGCCGCATGGGCGTGGTCGTGCCACATGGCGTGTTATTTCGCGCGTCATCTGAGGGTAAAATTCGACAACAACTGATTGAAGAAAATCTGCTAGATACGGTAATTGGACTGCCAGAAAAGCTATTCTTTGGTACCGGTATTCCTGCGGCGATTCTGTTATTCAAAAAGCATAAGACTGATGACAAAGTATTGTTTATCGATGCCAGTCGGGAGTTCAAATCAGGTAAAAATCAAAACCAACTCACGCCAGACAATATTCAAAAAATTATAGACACCTACAAGGCGCGCGAAACTACTGATAAGTATTCATACCTAGCAAGCTTTGATGAGATTAAAGAAAATGACTTTAATCTCAATATTCCTCGATATGTGGATACTTTTGAAGAAGAAGCAGAGATTGATTTAGTGGCAGTGCGTACAGAGCGTGTTGAATTAAAAAATGAATTAAACATGCTAGAAGCTGAAATGGAAGGCTACTTAAAGGAACTGGGCTACGATGTGAATGGATTCACAAGCGCCACGAACGCAGCACGCGATGATGCTGTGAGTACTAAGGAGTAATACAGTGGATATATTTCATAAAAAGAAATTAGGCGATGTATGTAACTTTACTCAGGGAGAGCAAATAGCTTCCAAGGATACAATCAAAGAATTAAAGCCAGGTTACATACGTTATATATATATTAGGGATTTGTTTACTAACAAATATCCTGTATTCGTAAAAGATGAATATCCCAACAAGCTATTGAGTTTGGGCGATATCGTTATGGTTAATACAGGCAATACATCAGGTAGTGTATACAAAGCTAAAGAGGGAGTACTCTGCAATAATGCATTCAAAATAGCGATCAAAGAGTCTAAATATGACACCTTAGATAAAAACTTTCTGTGGGCGTACCTCAATAGCGATGCACGCGAAAAAATGCTTAAACGATTATTTAATCCCGCTGGCCAGCCTCATGTAGGTCACAAGAATGTTGCCAGATTAGAAATTGGCCTGCCCCCCCTCCCAGAACAACAAAAAATCGCCAAAATCCTATCCACATGGGATAAAGCGATTAGCACCACCGAAGCCCTAATCGACAACAGCAAACAGCAGAAAAAAGCCCTAATGCAACAACTGCTCACAGGTAAAAAACGCTTTGCTGGGTTTGAGGGGGAGTGGGAAGAGGTTCACCTAAAGAATTGTGTGACCTTTTTAAATGGAAAGAGAAAGCCTATCAAGCAAGAGGAACGTGCAAACATACAAGGTATTTATCCTTATTATGGAGCAACTGGTATTATTGACTATGTTAATGATTTTATTTTTGATGAGGAGTTAATTCTTTTAGGTGAGGATGGTGAAAATATTCTTTCAAGAGCTTTACCTCATGTATTTATAATTAATGGAAAAACATGGGTCAATAATCATGCTCATGTTTTAAAAGCCAATAACAACATGAACCCAACTTTTTTATGTATGTACCTTGAAAGCTTGGATTACAGGAAGTTTAACTCTGGT
>JABHGC010000203.1 GCA_018672285.1 Methylococcales bacterium | reverse complement strand
GTGTTCGGCGACAATTAGGGTGACCGGTTGACGACAATTAACTTGGCCGGTTAGGTGAGACAATAGGAATCTTGTTTTCCATAGTGGAGTGCGAGGTGCCGGGTCAACACATCACCAACCGACAAGAGGAGCTGTACATGCAGCAACGACAACTAGGTTTAAGCCAGAAGGCAGCAGCCGCAAAGTCAGGTATATCCGAACGTTCAGGCAGACGTATTGAAAGATCAGGAAAAACACGTAATAGTTCTGAGAGGAATTGGCGCACAAGGGAAGATCCACTTGAAGCCGTTTGGCAATCTGAGCTTGTTTTATTGCTTGAGCGTGAGCCATCATTAACTGGAACAACCTTACTTGAGTATCTAGAAGAACACTATCCAGGCCACTATGACCAACGTATTCTGAGGACGCTACAGCGCAGAATTAAACAGTGGAAAGCCTTAAATGGCCCGGATAAAGAAGTAATATTTCGTCAACAAGCCGTAGTTGCTCAACAAGGGTTTTCAGACTTTACTCACCCAGACAGTGAAATCATTATTCAGGGCGAAGTATTCAAACACTTGCTATACCAGTTCAGATTAGCTTATAGCGGATGGCGATCAGTTACTGTCACGCAAGGAGGTGAAAGTTATGCAGCACTTGCTTGCGGCTTACAGCGTGCATTACAGCAGGCAGGTGGCAGCCCCTTGGAGCATAGAACAGATAGCCTAAGTGCAGCGCGCAATAACCGTCAAAATGTCTGGACGGATGGTTACAGTGAGTTGTGTAATCATTATCAAATGCAGCCAACCCGTAACAACCTTGGTGTTTCACATGAAAACGGCGTAGTCGAATGTGCGAATGGCTCATTAAAACGACGATTATCCCAACAACTAAAACTAAGAGGTGATCACCATTTTGATAGCATTGAGTCTTACCAATGTTTTATCGATAAAGTCGTTAAGAAGCTCAATCGTCGTTCTCATTCTCGGTTTTGTGAGGAGCAGAAAGCACTACAATTACTACCTGAATTTCAGACTGCGGATTACCAAACATTAAATCTTAAGGTAACAAGGTCTTCCACAATTGAGGTAAGGCGTGTGGTGTACTCGGTTCCATCTCGGCTTATTGGCGAGCGAGTTCAAGTCCGGTTGCACCATGACAGGCTCGTTATTTATGTGGGTCAACAACAAGCACTAACGTTAACGAGAATTTATCCCAAACCAGGTGAAGGGCGAGCTAGGTGCATAAATTACAAACATGTTATTCGCTCTTTAGCAGCAAAACCTCAAGCGTTTCGTTACTCACAGTTAAGAGATGACTTGCTACCGAATGACACATATCAGCAGATTTGGAAGTATGCAGATAAATATTTAGCGACAAGGGAATCTTGCAAATGGATTGTCACAGTGCTTCGACTAGCATTTGAGTATGATATAGAGCAAGAGTTAGGTGAGGATTTACTTAAGGATGCTAAGGCTGGACACTTTGACTCTATTATCGATTTGCAAGCTCGGTTTTTGACAGGCAATCAGCAGACGTTCAATGCTACACCACAACACGATCTAGTGAGTTACGATGAACTGCTATCAACAATGAAAAATAGCACGACAGAGAAAACCAATGTCGAATCGGAGGTGCTATTTTGAGCGGTTCAGTTGCCATATTACTAAAAGAACTTCGGTTACCTGCTTTTGTCAGGCTTCACCAATCTATGTGGGAGGTTGCCGTAGAAAAAGGATGGTCACACACAGATTACCTTGCTGCACTGTGTGAGCATGAAATATCAGATCGTTATCAACGCAGAACGCAAAAATGGATCCGTGAGGCCAAGTTACTACCGGCCAAAACATTTTCAGCTTTGGATAATAGCCAGGTTAGTAAGGAGAATATAGCTGTTTTTGCTAAATTACAGCAGGATGTTGAATGGGCTCATAATGCGGACAATGTCTTGTTAATTGGGCCAAGCGGAACGGGAAAAACACATATCGCCAATGCGTTAGGCCATAAGCTGATCGAGCAAGGTGTGCGGTGTAAATTATTCCCTGCAATTGGACTGGTTCAGCTATTACAGCAAGCCAAACGTGACCTTGATTTAATGACGGCAATGACACGCCTTGATAAATACAGGGTAATAATCATCGACGATATTGGATATGTGAAAAAAACAGATGCAGAAACTCATGTGCTGTTTGAATTTATCGCTCATCGTTATGAAAGTGGCAGTTTAATTATCACAGCCAATCAGCCATTTAGCGAGTGGGACAATATTTTCCCAGATAGCATGATGACTGTTGCGGCAATCGATCGGCTTATACATCACGCGTCAATTATCGAATTAGAAGGAGAAAGTTATCGTAAAAAGCATCAACTAAAACAAGCTAAAGGGGACAAAAAGGACAACACTTAATCGGCCATCATAATTGACGCGAACCGGTCAAGATAGTTGACGCCGAACAGCATTAGGAAAAGTGAATTGAAGTTTTTTAAGCTCTGCTGCCTTGTGGTATTCATTTATCAAGTTATCTCTTAATTCTGATAGATAGACAGCGGTGTCATGTAGGGTAAGTTTTTTTGCTTCTGCATGAGAAATATCCAATATATCATCTACTAAAGATAACATTGTTTGGCTTGCATTTGTGACGGCCAATAAATCAGGAAGATATTTAGAGCGCCCATCTACACAGATGTCCTCCTGTAATATTTCGGAATAACCTACAATGGCATTTAATGGTGTGCGTAATTCATGGCTCATTCTTGCTAGGAACTGCGTTTTTGCCATGTTGGCTGTTTTTGCTGTTTCCATAGCTTTAGCAAGGTGTTTTTCTGCTGTTTTGCGCTCATTAATTTCATAATTTAAATCATGAGTGAGGTTTACATTCTCAAGCGCTGTGCTGACTTGTGAGGCAAATAATGTCAGTAAGTCTAAGTCAGATTTGGTGAAATCTTGTCCCCCTTGCTTATTTAAACCTGCGATTCCCCCTAAGAACCCTTTTTTGCTGATTAAGGGAACAACAATGACAGTGCTTACTTCTCTTTCCCATTTATTACGATCTTCAGTATCTAAATCGTCTAGTACACCTTGCCACCAAGGTTTTTTATTACGCAAAACCCAGCCGCATATTCCATAATTAACGGATAAGGATTCGCCAATAATTTCGCTAACATTATGACCAACCCCGCCACGGTATTCATATTCAGACTGGTCAGCATTAAGAATAGGGATGAGTACTGTTTCAGCCTGAATAAGTTGTTGAGCAGATTGAGCGGTTAAGTTAAATACTTCTGAAAGGTTTATATTATTATTAACAATGTCACCAATACCTTTTAAGGCCGACAGAGTATTATTTCGTTGTGACAACGCTTGAGTTAATATTTTAACCTGATTTTTTAGCTCCGAGAGTTCATTCTCTGATGACATGAAAAGTGATAACCATTTGATTGATTAATGTGAGGGAAATAGCGGAGTTAACGAGAAAATGTGCGGCTTATACCTAATAATAGCTTAAAGAAGAGCATAATGTGGTTAAAAAAGACAAAAAGGTTTTTTATAGAATGGTTATATTCAGATGTAAGAAATGGTGTCGTGATCAGGTTTATTCTGAGTAGTAATTAATTTTTGCCACATTGAGGTCAGCTTATGACATTGATTTTCATTCAAGCCGTTACCACCATAAATTACTAAGGGAATGTCAGTGTCTGGTTGAGCTGTTTTAGTCGGGTGTAGTCTAATTTTGGGCGCGTAAAAACATGCCCTTGTGCAGTAGCACTAGCTCATCAACAACAGATACGCCGAACTGATGGGCGAATGGGGTTCAGCAATACTTAAGATAACTGAAGACCTCAGCTTTCAGCAGCATCGATCACCGCTTCTAGGAAGTCTAAGTTAACTAAATCAAATGCACCAACAGCATATTAATGTGCTTACTATGCTGTCAGGCTTGCAAACAGAGTAGGGAGCTGTTCAGGTAGTTTGTCTACACGGTCAATAATGGTGTAATTGTTCGCACCAAAAATACGTTTCACATAATCATCTGCGTTCGGGTCTAGAGTTAGGCAATAGGTTAGTACGCCTGTGCTATAGAGCTCCTCAACTGCCTTTTTAGTATCGTGACGAAGGTGCTGTGGGTCTCTCTCATCTATATCGGCCGGTTCTCCATCAGTGACCAGTAATACCAATTTGCGCTTCTCTTGTTGCTTTAACAGGTGTTGCCCTGCGTGGCGTAAGGCACCGCCCATGCGAGTGGATAACCCACCTTTCATGCCTGCTAAACGTGATTTAGAATCATCATCAAAGTGTTGGTTGAAGTTTTTAAACCGGTAATATTGCACATCATGTCGGCCGTCGGATGCAAACCCATGAATGGCAAAGGGGTCACCAATTCCTTCAATGGCTGTTGCAACTAAAGTGGCTGCTTCTCGGGTCAGTTGTAGTACCGTTTTTTCCGAGCCATTCATTGGTTGGTTGGTTGATTCGGATAAATCGAGCAACAAAACAACTGATAAGTCTCGTGTTTTTAATACATTTCGCATGGTGATTCGGGGGTTAGGTTGTTCGCCCATACGGATCGCAATCATGGCATCAATGGCGGCATTAATATCAACTTCGTCTCCGTCTTCCATGTTGCGTACACGCTGTACACCTTCTGGCGTTAATAGATCAATGATCTGTTTGATGCGGTGAGCAATGGGCCGGTATTCGTCAATAATTTCTTGTATGTCTTCTACGTGGCCGCGTGGTTGGAAGCGTTCATGCACGGTAACCCAGTCTGGTCGGTGTAGCTGAATTTGATAATCCCACTCTTGGTAATGAAATGGGTCTGAAACGGGTTCTTTGCCCCACATTTCATTAAAACTCTTGGTGTTATCGGTAAGATCATCTTCATAGGGGCGTACTTCAGTGGCGCAAGTCCAAATTTCTTGGGCGTCATCGCCTGCAAGCTCACAGTCGACTTCATTGGCCATTTCAATCACGCTAACTTGTTTTCTGACTTGGCGTTGACTTGCTGGGACGTATTCATGTTCTACTTCCCATGTGAATTCTTCAAACTCCCATGAGTAGCGATTATCATCACGGTAGGCGATATCAATGCGCTCAAGTATTCGCAGGCTAGGGACTTCTTTTCGTTTGGCAAACAGGTTGTAAACATCTAGCCCTAAATGCCAACAAAAGTTGTTATCGTCTTGGTTTTCTTCAATGCCGTCGTGGAATTTTTTTGCTAATGCATTCAGATCGTCATCTTCAGAGTTGGCAGTACTATCAAGCAGCATAAGAGCGAAACGTTCTAGTAATTGCATGGTAGGGTGTTCTGCTTTCTCTTCCCGCGGAACAAGCATGATGGCGCGCCAGAGTTTCTTTAATCCTGGGAAATCTTGTACTGCCTTGTATTCTATTCGTGCATCTTCAATTTGGCCAATAAAAAACATCTGTGCAGGACTTAACGCTTCTGCAGAAATAGGCGCGGTGGAATAGGATAAATGAGATGCCATGTGGGCGGCTGTTGCTCGGTAAACTTCTAGCCCTGAAACATCGCCACAATCATCTAAAGCATCTGGCAGGTGTAAAATTCTATGCTCTATAAAGGGGCGGAAGTCAGCAAAGTCAGCGCCAGTAGGGCGCAAGAAAAAATCACGGCCCCATAAGGCACGTAAGTAAAAATTGAGCTTACGCTGTGTTTTATTAAAAAGAATGCCGCGACGTTCTTTTTGCAGCATGGCACGACTATCGGCTGATTCAAGATTAAAGTAAGCGGTTAAATTATCAAAATCTCGGCGATAGGCTTGAGAGCCAAAATGTGACCAGCGACGAAGCCCACTTAAGGTCAGTTTAGATAACAACTCGTCGATATGGTTGAGCATGGGGCGTACGCCACGAGATGCAGTTGAGGCGAGCTGGTGAATCAGGGTTAAGTAACCTCTAAACAGCTCAGCGTCGCCTAAATTTCGAGCTGCAGTTGGCATGCTGGAAAATAAGAGTGCAACCACTTCAGCTGAGGTCATTGAGGAGAGTTTCATGGCGGCTGTTAAGCAATCAGAAACCACGTCTTCCCCGCATTCTTTAGCCACTAGAGGGATTTCTTGCAGGTATGAAATAACAACGTCGCTACCACGACGAAGGTTACATAATGTCTTGGCTCCATCCATGTACTCTTGCAGTCCAGTGGGGGACATGACACGAGAAGCTTCTTGGAAGGTGCTATTGAGTACATCACGAATTTCAGGTGCCGCTTCAGTGAGAAATTCTTCGTAATCTTCGAGTTTGATTGACATATTGGGCATCTACCATCTGTAAATTTAACATCATGTTTCACTCACCCAGGCAATAGGTTGCTGAGTGAGTTAATGGTGACAACTTAATAGTGGTCTAGCCAAAAAACGTTTCCACAGCAGCGTTAAGTGTATCACGCATATCTGGATCATCCGTTAAAGGGGTAACCATGGTCATGCTGCAAGCTTCTAGTGGGCTAACACCTTTGGCAATAAGCTGTCCTGAATAGACTAGTAGTCGTGTAGAAATACCTTCGTCTAAGCCGTGGCCTTTAAGGTTACGAGCGCGATGTGCTATTTGAACGAGTTTTTCAGCCGTGGCAACATCAACACCTGATTCTTTTGATACGATGTTAATTTCTATTTTTTCTTCAGGGTAGTCAAAGTCTAAACCGCCAAGACGCTGTTTGGTCGATTGTTTTAAGTCTTTCATTAAGCTCTGGTAGCCTGGGTTGTATGAAATGACTAACTGAAAATCAGGGTGTGCTTGAATCAGTTCCCCTTTTTTGTCTAGCGGTAAGCTGCGACGATGATCTGTTAAGGGGTGGATGACAACAGTGGTGTCTTGGCGTGCTTCAACGATCTCATCTAAATAACAAATTGCACCCATGCGGGCTGCAGTTGTTAATGGGCCGTCTTGCCATTTTGTGCCATCTTTATCGAGTAAGAAACGACCCACTAAATCAGAAGCTGTCATGTCTTCGTTACACGCAACAGTGATGAGGGGGCGGCCAAGTTTCCATGCCATATATTCAACAAATCTAGATTTGCCGCAACCGGTAGGGCCTTTGATCATCATAGGCATACGAACGTCATAAGCAGATTCGTATAGTGCTATCTCCGAGCCGACCGCCTCGTAGTAAGGTTCATCTGTGATTAAATATTGTTTTGCATCTACAACATTTTCAGTAACGGACATAAGATACACTCTCTTTTTCGATTGACTGTTATTTAAATAGGGTGATTAAGGCTTATTTTTCGTCTTCTGTTTCAGCCTCACCACACCATCCGCTGGCTTGAGCTTCTTTGATTGCTTTGCCATGAATTAGCTGGTGTTTTTCAAATAATTCTGGGGGCAGTTGGCTTACCATGCAGCCATATTTATCCCATTCTTTATTCACTTTATCCAATAAGGCGTCTACCCCTGCAAAATTCCAACCTGCACAGGTTTCCGTTTCTTCAATGATGCCAAACACCCACGCATCTCGGATAATTTTTCCAATGGTGGTCATACCGCCATTAACTTCGTTTTGAACGCCAACATATTTATCGGGGCGAGCCATAGTAAACCCTTTTCTGAATGAATATTGGTGTTCATGGTACACAAAAAAGCCTCTGAAAGTAATTAAGCAGGCAGAGGCTTCTTTGATTGTACTATTAGGTTGGTCCTAACGTGGTTTCTTAAACAGAAGTACCACGGTGAACTACCATTGCTGTACCAGCAGATTGTGCAAAGTTGTCAAAGCCTAACAGACGAACGTGGTTGTCTGGGTGAGCTTTGTGGCAGTTTTCAATTTCAGCCAAAATGGCATCAACATCAGTTTCGCCAAATAGAGGCAATTTCCACATGTACCAGTAGTTGCTGATCGCATTTGCAGGTTCTGTGTGCTCTATACCTGGGTTCCAGCCTTTATCAACAATATATTGAATTTGAGCGCGAGTAGATTCTACGCTCAATGCAGGAAGGTATGAAAAAGTTTCATATTTACGGCTTTGAGCGGCATCGCTTAAGCTTGAATTGTAATCTTGTACATCACTCATGTGATTAACTCCAAAAATAATAATTAAATTTGATTTTGATAAACGCCAAGGTGCAAAACACCTTGGGTTTGTTGATTTAACTTAAGCTGCTTATTTATGAGCAACGTCGATTTTATCAACTGTATCAAATTCGAACTTGATTTCTTTCCAAGTTTCCATAGCGATTTTAAGTTCTGGGCTATGAGCAGCAGCTTTAGTAAGGATGTCCTTACCTTCTTTCTCAAGCTCAACACCAGAGTTACGCGCTTCAACACAAGCTTCAACCGCAACACGGTTAGCAGCAGCACCAGCAGCGTTGCCCCAAGGATGACCTAATGTACCACCGCCAAACTGTAAGCAAGAGTCATCACCAAAGATGCTAACTAATGCAGGCATGTGCCATACGTGGATACCACCAGAAGCTACTGGGATAACGCCAGGCATTGAACCCCAATCTTGGTCGAAGAAGATACCGCGTGAACGATCTTCTTTGATGTATGAGTCACGCATGATGTCGATCCAACCCAAAGTTGCATCACGATCGCCCTCAAGTTTACCAACAACCGTACCTGAGTGAAGGTGATCACCACCAGACAGACGTAAAACTTTAGTCAATACGCGGAAGTGGATACCGTGGTGTGGGTTACGATCTAATACTGCATGCATTGCACGGTGAATGTGTAACAACATACCGTTGTCTTGACACCATTGTGCTAATTGAGTGTTCGCAGAAAGACCACCAGTTAGGTAGTCATGCATGATGATAGGTGCGCCGATTTCTTTTGCATATTCAGCACGTTTCATCATTTCATCAGAAGTAGGCGCAGTTACGTTTAAGTAGTGACCCTTACGCTCGCCAGTTTCAGCTTCAGCTTTATGGATTGCTTCCATAACGAAGTCAAAACGATGTCTCCAACGCATGAATGGTTGTGAGTTAACGTTCTCATC
The DNA here is from genome assembly GCA_018672285.1 of Methylococcales bacterium. Classification (GTDB taxonomy): domain Bacteria; phylum Pseudomonadota; class Gammaproteobacteria; order JABHGC01; family JABHGC01; genus JABHGC01. The sequence continues at coordinate 6,019 of JABHGC010000203.1, read as the reverse complement.
ATCTTTTGTGAAATCTAAACCGCCACGTAAGCCTTCATAACATGCACGGCCGTAGTTTTTAGCAGAAAGGCCTAGTTTAGGCTTAATGGTACAACCTAATAGAGGACGACCATATTTGTTTAAGATGTCACGCTCAACTTGGATACCTTGTGGTGGTCCATTACAAGTCATCACGTAGGCTACTGGGAAGCGAATATCTTCTAAACGAAGTGCACGTAACGCTTTAAAGCCGAATACGTTACCAACTAAAGAGGTTAAGATGTTAACAACTGAACCTTCTTCAAATAAATCAATTGGGTAAGCAACAAATGCGTAGAAGCAAGTGTCATCACCAGGTACGTCTTCAATCGCGTAGCAACGACCTTTGTAGTAATCAAGATCAGTTAATAGATCAGTCCATACTGTGGTCCAGGTACCAGTTGAAGATTCAGCGGCAACAGCAGCTGCTACTTCTTCACGAGGAACGCCGTCCTGAGGGGTGATTTTGAAACACGCTAAGATGTCTGTTTCTTTAACGCTGTAATCTGGTGTCCAATACGTTTCGCGGTATTCTTTAACGCCCGCGCTGTAAGTCTTTGCCATGTTGTTTTCCTCAACAGTTGCTGATCTATTAATTTCAATATGCATGTCATCATGCACGACTAAAATAAAAAGCATTATCCAACTCCTGTAAAAAGGAGTTGTAAATAAGGTGCGTAAGAATATAGGCTGAATAACGTATTAATAAAAATTAGTTTTCGTTATCAACTTCATTTACATTTGTTTATCGGACATATGATGCATTTTACCTTGCAACAGTTAAAGCTCTTTGAAGCAGTCTCCAGATTGGGTAGTTATACACGCGCAGCAGAGGAGTTATTTGTTACGCAACCTGCTGTATCTATTCAAGTAAAGCGGCTTGAGGAACAGGTTGGCATGCCCTTGTTTGAGCAGGTAGGAAAGAAAAGTTTTCCCACGGCTGCAGGCAAGGTAATGTATACCGCAAGCGTTGAAATATTATCCCAAGTGGATGAATTAAATACATCTATTGAGGACTTAAAGGGTGTGGTGAAAGGCTCGCTTCAGCTGTCGGTGGTGGCTACCTCCGAATATTTCTTACCAACAATCCTAGGATCCTTTTTACAGTTATACCCAGAAGTAGAGCCAAAGTTAAAATTTACAAACAGAGCCATAGTCATTGAAAGGCTTGAAAAAAATGAAGATGACTTTGTCATTATGGGGCGTGTGCCTGAAGATAATGATATGGAAGCGTACCCATTTTTGAATAATATTTTAGGTATTGTTGCACCACCTGACCACCCATTGGTCAATGAAAAAAACATCTCTATTAAAACCTTGGCAAAACAACGCTTTCTCCATAGAGAAATCGGCTCAGGCACACGGTCTGTTTTTGATGAGCTATTAAATAAGCAGGGTGTTCAGATTGAACCGTATATGGAACTCGGGAGTAGTGAGGCGCTGAAGCAAGCTGTGATGGCGGGGCTAGGGCTAGCGGTGATCTCTCTTCATAGTGTTCAGCTAGAACGGGATATGGAAAAGTTAGTGGTATTAGATGTGGAAGGTTTTCCATTAACTCGCCGTTGGTACGCAGTTCATCACAAAGACCGTAAGCTCTCGTTAGTTGCTAGAACTTTTTTAAATTACGTTTTAGAGGAAAGTCGGGCCATTATGGGTGATGCTTACGAATAGTTAGCTTCCTTTGATAAGACCGAGCATATCCTCAACGGACATTTTTCCGCTCATTTCACTGCCTTCTAAAAGGTTGTCTGCAAGGTCACGTTTTTGGGTATGCAATTTAACAATTTTATCTTCTATGGTGTTTTTGGCAATTAATCGGTAAATGGTAACAGGGCGTAGCTGCCCCATTCTGTGTGCTCTGTCAGAAGCTTGATCTTCAACGGCAGGGTTCCACCATGGATCCATATGAATCACATAGTCTGCTGCGGTTAAGTTTAAGCCAGAACCACCGGCTTTAAGACTAATTAAAAACAAATCGCCAATACCCGTTTGAAAATCTGAGACAATTTTGGCGCGTTTTTTCGCCGGCGTTGAGCCATCTAAATATTGATATGCGATGTTGTGCTCATCGAGATATTCACGAATCAAACTTAAGTGTTTAACAAACTGACTAAATACCAGTGCTTTATGTTTGTTTTCTAAAAGCTCTTTGCAAATATTTTTGAATGCAGTCAGTTTGCTACTGTCCACTTTACTGTCGGGCATAATCAGCCTAGGGTGGCAACAAGCTTGACGTAGGCGAAGGATCTCCGTCAGAATTTGCACCCTTTGCTGACCTGTTGGCAGTTCAGACTCAGCCATCCGTTCGACCGCTTTTTGCCGTAATGCTTCATAAAGAGTGAGTTCATTCTCACTTAACTCAACAGGGATGGTTATTTCTGTTCGGGCAGGTAAATCGGGTAGTACGTCTCTTTTTAACCTTCTTAGGATAAATGGGCGGAGCAATTGTTTGAGGCGTTGTTGTGCAACTTTGTCCTTACTTTGTTCAATGTCAGATGCGTAATGCGCGTTAAAATGCTCAATTCGACCTAATAATCCAGGGTTAATAAACTGGAATAAATTCCACAGCTCGCCTAAGTGGTTTTCAACGGGTGTCCCTGTCGCAATGACTTTAAATTCACCTTGCAGTGACATAATGGCTTTAGAACGTTTGGTTTGGGCATTTTTAAACGCTTGCGCTTCATCTGCTACGATGTTGACGCAGGTTTTTTCAGCAAAGCACTCCAGGTTAGATTGTAATAATCCATAGCTCACGATGATGACATCATAGGTTTTTGCTTGTTTAAGCATTTGGATTCTGTCGCCCGTACCATAGAAATGGGTTCTTAAGGTGGGGGCAAAACGTTGGGCTTCGCTTAACCAGTTGCCACACACTGAGGTTGGTGCGATCACCAGTGAGGCGCCGAGCGGCGCACGCTCTACCAGTAGCGCTAAAATTTGCAGTGTTTTACCTAAGCCCATATCATCTGCTAGGCAGGCACCAGCCCCCCAGTGGGCGAGCCTGCTTAACCATTGGAAGCCCTCTAGTTGGTAAGGGCGTAGGTCTGCTTCTAATGTTGTCGGTAGGACAGGTTGGTACAATTGGGCTTGTTCAAAACGAGTGATTTGGTCTTGCCATTTTTTGGGCTTCTTGGTTGCCATATCCGTGATGATTTCATCAACGATGGGGACGGCAAGGGAGTGGATCATACCTTGATCGCTAGCAGCGTTGATGGCTTTTATTTTATTTCTAAAATCTTGTGTTAGTGCTAAAAACTCACCCGTTTTAAGTTTGACGAAACGCCCGGGGGCTTGATCGATGAGTTCTAGTAGGTCTTTCATTGAAAGCACCTGGGCATTTTCGAGTGTTAAGTCGCCTTCAATTTTAAACCAGTCTTGTTGCTGGGCGATATTGAGCTGCATCCCATTGCTGGGTTGCTGCATAATTTGAATTTGTTGACCTTCTGGCCACTCAATAATAATTTGATCTTCAAGTGTTTTTAAATATATGAGTGTCTCTAGCGCTGTGTCGGGGGTGTTAAGATGCCAGTGCCATTGATTGTTAGGCGTTAAGTGTGGGCTGTTGCCTAATATTTGCAGTGCTTCAGTTTGCTCTGAGCTTAGGTCCCGCGTTGTTTGCAGAGGGCTGCCTGCAACCTCAGCCATTAATGTGACTCGACCAATGCCCGGGTGGAATAAGGGGCCACCCTGTTGAAAAGGTCTTACGTAACAGTGAACCTCAATGCCATCCCCTTCAGGCCTGATTTGTATAATTGGCGTAATAAGCGCTTCAACCGTCTCGACATGCTGGCCTGCACCAATATCGGAATGAATTGTGAGTAATGGTGCAATGGCAGATAAACTGGTCAAGACTTGCTTTTGGGCAGAATTAGGCACTGTTAAGCCTCTGTCACTTAGAATTTCAGCGATTCGAAGGTGTTGTTCTGTGAATGGTGTGATTCTAAAGCGGCTACGGGTTTCCTCCAGAATGTGCATGAGGCCATCGTTTGGAAAAGGCTCTAGTGTTAGTAGTAGCTCCTGATCGAGTTGGTGAACTTCTAGCACAGGCTCGCAACCAACCAGCTCAATTGATTGGCTTGGATTATCTTCCGAAAATAGAAGCGGGTGCCCTGTGGCTTCTATAATGGCTTGTTCTCCCAAGGTGTAATGTGCAGTTGGGTGGCGCCAGCCAGAGTATTCTAAATGTTCTTCTATGTGTTTGCTGATGGCTTTGTCTTGTGTGGTTAAAAAATCAAAGGCCTCAGGCGTATGCAATAACCTTTCTAGTGCTACAGGTCGGCCTTTACTCCAGTTGCCATTTTTTGCCCTTTTTTGAATTTTAGGGGCTAAAAATGCACCGTCTTCATCAATGAGCACACGCCAGATTAAACGTTCACCATGACTTGCTTTCTCTTCATGGGTTTTTTCTGTCTGGGTGAGCGTTTGCAGTGCGATAAGCCCCTTTTCCCAGGCTGGCATGGGGGATATTAAGTGGGTGATAGGTTGAAATTCAGGCGCCTGTTTGCGGACTCTGGCGAGTGGACAGTGTTTACTTTGTTTTAAGCTCTTAAGCAACAATGCCGCTTCCCAGGCATATAACATGTAATCTAACTGTTGAGCCAATGCTTGGTTTTTAATCAGAGATTCAATGTCGTGCTTAGCGGGCGTTTCATCAAGCCAGTGTGTAGCAAGTACCCGAAACAAATTTAGCCATGGGTTAGTTTCAAAATGGTTTTGATGTAACCAATGTGCAGCATCGTATTGGATTTGGCTATTGAGCACATCAATCAGTTGGTCGAGTAGACAGAATAAGTCAGCAAATTCGACAGTATCTGTAGCTGATAATACGTGATTAATAGATTTTTTAGCGGTGTCGTAGAGTGCTTGGCCACTTCGGATTAAAACCAGTATGTACCATATACCTGGCAGTCCATCAAATGAGGCGGTGCGTTTTTTGGTCTCTTTACATTTTAATTTGAGTGCAATTTCATAATTTTTTAGCGCTGAATCATCTTTTTGTTGTAATGCATGGAGCCATGCTTGATTACGATAATCATCAGCAGTTTTTGGTGTGGATAATGTTGCCGTGGCCACATTAATTTGGCCCCGAACGACGAACTGTACCAACATAAAGCTGGCAAGGTCGTTATCTTCATTGATGTAAGGTAAAAAATGCTCTGTGGCATTTTGCCACATAGTCTCAACGACAAAAAACTCATAGGTTGATTGCAGTAAGGTTGGCGCAATGACTTGAAACGTTAGGCAAGGGTGAAGGTTTTTAAAGGTCTGCTTGTCTAAACTATGGCATAAATTAAAAAAGTCATCGGGCGGGACGATATTTAGATTATTTAAGGGATAAAAAAGGTCTTCCTGTTGCTCTAAGACGGTAAAAGGTTTTTTAGGGTTAATGTTGAGTAACTTTGCAGCAAGATTATCTTCAGATAAATAAATGGCATTACGTAATTGTGCACTAGCCTCAATGGTTGTTCTGTGATGTGGTTTAAACTGCTTGTGTACGCTTACAATGGCATCAACAACGTGTTGATACCGGTGTGATTCTAATAGGTCGCGTGACAGTTTACCTGAGATGGTCTCATGACAGCTGAACTGGCCATGAAAGACATCGATGAGTTGGTCTGACGCCAGGTCGTCAGTAAATTGCCTTTTTACGACACTATTAATTGATATCCCTTTGTCGTTTTTCCAGTCCAGTTCGGCTAAGATTCTTTTCCAGGTTGTTTGGTTAACACCGGTGTGAATAACAGATAAAACCTGTAGAGCCAATTGTTGTTCGGGAGAGTAGGTTAAGAGTTGCTGAATTTCTGGGCTAGACTGAGCGTCTGGCATGCGGGGCTCCCAAAGGAATCGAAGGTTTGCTAATGAGGCAACCAATGATAACTCAGAACGGTGGGTTTACTAAAGGCCTCTGTTAGGTGTGCACCTGCTGCTAGGGTTTAGGATATAGCATTCGCCTACAAAGCCGTAAAAATGTATCATACTCTGTTAATGTTTATTTAATTTG
>JABHGC010000213.1 GCA_018672285.1 Methylococcales bacterium | reverse complement strand
GGCTGTTTGTTTGTGCTGTTTTGTCGCACTCATTATAACTAATGAGGCCAGGCATTCTCTTTTTTTTTTCGTTATTTATCAATAAAGACGCTTACTTTCAGACTTTTGCATCTACCTCGCTGGATAAACATTTTCGAGAATCATAAGTAAAACGTCTGTATATAAATATTCGAATATAGTGCTGTAAAATTATTTTTTAAGTGCCTCAGGGCAACCGCAATGGTTGCGGGGAAAACCCTTGGATAGTTCACAAGTGCTTGTTTGTCAAACAACTTTTTGTCATCCACAGATGCTGTGGATAACTCTGTGGACTAATCTTTTATTTGAGGCTAAGTACCGTGAATTCATTGAAGTTTTTTTAAATTGTGTGATTTTTTTTCAAGCGGTGTAATTACATATAAAACAGAGGGTTACGAGTTGTCAACGACGGTTTCTGCGTTGTGTTTCAGAGGGTGTTTTCAGGCTAAAAATGAAAAAGCTGCACTTTATATCCTGTGTGGATAAAAGAATCAACACTTATTCTTAGTAAAAATAAAAATCTTTATCGAAACGTTTTTAAGTGAGCATTTAGTGTGCTATTTCGGCGTTGGTTTCATTTTAGCCTCGAGAAAGGATCGTGGATTATGATACCAGCGTTTGGTTTGCGATTTAGAGCCTAAGCCTTGCTTACCATAGAGCCAATATGACCCATTCTCTGGCATGGGGTGTAGAAGGCTTCGAATCTCAAAGTGTAAATGGGCACATTTTGTTGCTGTATCGCCAATCTCAGCAATGGCTTGCTTGCAGCTGACTTGGTCTCCGACTTTGACTTTACTGTTCTGAATGTGGCCATACTGGGAGAACCACGCCTGCTTGCCTTGTTGGTGCTTGATTACGATGCCGCCCCAACGTCGGGGGTTATTATATACAACGGTGCCAGCTGCAACAGCGACAACCGTTAGCCCTTTGTCTGCATCACAAGAACCACCTGGAGGGGTAGGGACGTTCCAGTCCTCACCCGGATGATAAATCCAACCACCACTGTATTTTGCTTTTTGTAAAAACGCGTAGCCGCCATTATTTTTAAAGGGGTGCACAATTGGCCATGTGGCTTCGCAAGCAAAACTTAAGCTGGGGAATAGTAGTGAGATGATGCTGATATAGGTATGTATTTTCATTGTAATATAGTGGTGGTTTGATATGGGTTTAGAGGTAAATGATCACTTGATAATCCGTTCAATCATGCGAAAATGCACAGCCTGAATGATTCGGTATCGCCCCAGAACTAAGGACCTGTTCTATGCAAATGTCACTTCATAGTATCGATATTACCATTATAGTGGTTTACATTTTAGGTGTGGCCGGGTTTGGTGCCTATTTTTATCGTCGAGCAAATTCCATTGAAGGTTTTGCCTTAGGCAGCCGTAGCTTACCTGGGTGGGCGTTAGGTCTGTCTATTCTGGGGACTTATCTCAGTAGTATTAGCTTTTTGGCCAATGCGGGAAAAACCTATGCTGATGATTGGAACCCGTTTGTTTTTTCACTCACGTTACCTGTTGCCGCAGTCATTGCAAGTTTGGTTTTTATCCCATTCTATCGTAATGGAAGCTACCGAACTGCCTATCAACACTTAGAGGCCCGTTTTGGCTATTGGGCCAGAGGGTATGCATCTGCATGTTTGATTTTACTGCAAATTAGCCGAATCGCAGTGGTGCTATATTTGGTTGTTTTGGCGATGGACCAGTTGCTTGGCTGGCAGTCGGATGATAATAGCCAACAAGTGTATTTGATGGTGGGCTTAGGGGTTTTAACCATTTTATACACCGTGGTAGGGGGGATGGAAGCGGTTGTCTGGACAGATGTGGTACAAACCATCGTACTCACTTTTGGCGCGCTTTTCTGTGTGGGTCTACTTTGGGTGAACCTGCCCGTACCCATTAATGAAGCGTTAACCATTGCAACTGAGGCAGGTAAGACCAGCTTAGGGAGCTTTGAGTGGAATGGTTGGCAGTGGTTGGCTGAAAAAGGTTTTTGGCTGGTTTTCTTGTTTGGCATTATTGAGAACTTGCGTAACTTTGGTGCTGACCAAAACTATGTACAACGGATTTTGGCCGCAAAAACGGATCGAGATGCACAGGTGTCTCTCTGGATGGGGGCATTGGTTTATATCCCCCTATCGGCACTCTTCTTTTTATTGGGTACCATGCTGTGGGTCTTTTATACACAGCAACCTCTACCGGCTGATTTTCCGGCAACAGCCGATCAAGTCTTTCCCTATTTTATTGTGAATGAGTTACCAACTGGTGTGACCGGTCTTGTCATTGCGGCTGTACTCGCCGCAGGGATGAGTACTTTGGATTCCTCTATTAATGCCTCTGCCAATGTGTGGGTGACCGATTTTTATTGCCGCTTTAAAGGGGAAGTGAGTGAGGCTGCCCAGCTGACGCAGATTCGAATTGTGACGGTGGTGATTGGCGTATTAGGAATTGGTTTTGGCTTGCTGATGATTGGAGGCTCTAAATCAACACTGGATGTTTGGTGGCAAATATCAGCAGCACTTGGTGGGGGAATGCTTGGTGTGTTCTTGTTAGCCGTGTTTATGCCATTTGTTACAGCAAGAGGAAGCATGGTGGGTGTTGCCAGTGGTATTGCGGTAGTGTTCTGGGGGAGTTTTGGGGACTTTCCATTTAATGGGTTAGCCGTGGCGCCAATGGCAACAGGGACGATTTTGTTCGTTGCGGCACTTGCCAGTGTGCTTCTACCGAAACCAGCGGCTTAACACATTGCCCTCTTGTTCTGATTCTTCAGTATAAAAAAAGCGCCATGCTCGTTTAGCCAAGCAAGGCGCTTTTTTTATGATTTGATTGTGTTGGTTTAATCTGTTGAGACAGGTAAGCCTGCTGCTGTCCAATCTGCCCAACCGCCTCTGAACCAATATACTTTTGTGTAGCCCCACTTAACGGCATTTTTAGCGGTTTCAACACTACGACCACACTTAGGGCCGTTGCAGTAAATAATCACAGGAGTGTCCTTAGTGGTCACTGCTGCAGCAAAATTTTCTGGTGTTGTGTCAGTGTTGGGTAAAGCCACTGAACCTTCGATGTAACCTGCAGTTCTATCAGCAGGAGAGCGCGCATCAATAATTACAAGGCCTTCAGTGTCTTCAACATGTTCGATGACTTCCCCCTGTGTCAGGGTAGTTGTCCGGTAATTTTTTTTATTATTTAAATTGATTCGGGGCGGAAAGTGAATAAAAAGTGCCAAGTTATAGCGAAGAATTCAAACAAAAAGTTGTACAGAAGATGATGCCACCCAACGCC
>JABHGC010000194.1 GCA_018672285.1 Methylococcales bacterium | reverse complement strand
TTTTATTAACTCTTTAATAATTTTTATTGCATATTTACCTGTAGCCGCAGGATCTCCAGGACCATTTGATAAAAATACACCATCAGGTTTTAGCGCCATCACCTCTTCTGCTGAGGTTTGTGCAGGAACAACGGTTAACTTACAACCCCTAGCAACCAACATATTCAGAATATTTCGCTTCACCCCAAAATCAAAAGCGACAACATGGTAAGGCGTATCCGTATTTTCTTGGTAGCCAGATTCTAAATCCCATTCACCTTGTGTCCATGAGTACTGCTTATCTGTCGTGACAACTTTAGCGAGATCCATACCCTGCAAACCAGGAAAAGCTTTCGCTTTTTCAAGTGCAGCAGCCTCATCCACTTCTTCAGCTGCGATAATACAGCCTCTCTGAGCACCTTTTTGGCGAAGAATTCTTGTGAGCTTTCGGGTGTCAATTCCCGCAATAGCAACCACATTATTTTCTTGCAAAAATTCAGCAAAGTTATTCTCAGCCCGCCAGCTACTCACTGGAGGAACATCTTTAACGACAATACCGCTGAGAGATACAGAATTTGACTCTTGGTCTTCTTGGTTGAAACCAACACTACCAATATGAGGATACGTCAGTGTTACTATCTGACGACAGTATGACGGGTCGGTAAAGATTTCTTGATAGCCAGTCATTGCCGTATTAAAGACAACTTCCCCAACTACTTCACCAATAACACCGATGGATTGTCCACGAAAAATCGTTCCATCTTCTAAAACCAGAAGTGCGTGTGCCACTCAGCCTCCCTTGCTAACAGCTAGACGTCCCTTAAACTACAGGTGAGATACTGGGCGGTGATTCTACTCGATTGTTATCCTCATTGCTACGAGCAATTAGAATGTTTTAACATTTCAATGTTATTTCAGAGAGTTATTTATTTTAACCCCAACACATCCTGCATATCGTACACCCCAGAAGGCTGCCCCATAACCCATGCAGCGGCTCTGACTGCGCCATTTGCAAAGGTCATTCGGCTAGAGGCTTTATGTGTTATTTCAACACGCTCACCAATATCAGCAAACATCACCGTATGCTCACCAACAATATCGCCAGCTCGAATCGTCTCAAAACCAATGGTTTTTCGATCTCGCTCGCCTGTCTGCCCTTCCCGGCCATACACGGCACAATCTTTTAAATCACGACCCAACGCATCCGCAACAACCTCTCCCATTCGAAGCGCTGTACCAGATGGTGCATCCACTTTATGCCTGTGATGTGCCTCAACAATCTCAACATCCACTCGGTCACCAAGAATTTCAGCGGCAATACTGAGCAATTTAAAGCATAAGTTCACCCCAACACTCATATTGGGCGCATAGATAATGCCATGCGACTCACCTGCTTGCTTAATTTGATCCACCTGCTCTTCTGTAAACCCAGTTGTACCGATAACCATTTTTTTATTGTGAGCAACGCAATACGCCAACCCTTCCAAACTGACATCAGGGCGGGTAAAGTCAATCAAGATATCAAAATCAGAATTTTCATACCCCGTTTGAATCGCAACATGTAACGTACCAACTCCAGCCAACTCGCCTGCATCAGCACCAATCAAAGTTGATTTAGGGTGTTCCCCAGCATAAGACAAAACGGTATCAGCACGCTCACAAACAGCTTGAATTAACGCCCGGCCCATTCGACCAGCAGCACCACTAACACCTACCTTAATCATACTCATCATCCTTATTTGTATTCACTCACGAAAAACCAATTTTTAGGTTTGACCTGTAACCATTGAAGCTCTCCTTTAGCATCACGAGCGCAAGAGAGAAAAAGTGAACCGACACTGAGTAAGTGATCTTTTTCTGATGCAAATCCCGTGATGCTAAAGGGTCAATGTGCAGTTACAGACTTTCGAAGAATTTTTTCACGCCATCCAACCACGATGTTGCTTGGGGACTGTGTTTTTCATGATTTAAGCTGTCACCAAACTGCGCTAACAACTCTTTTTGCTCTTTCGTTAGCTTAACGGGTGTTTCCACGAGAACCTTACAGATCAAATCGCCGGTAGCACCACCCCTTACAGGCTTAACACCTTTTCCACGCAGGCGAAACATTTTACCTGTTTGCGTTTCTGCCGGTATTTTCAAACTAACACGGCCATCCAGTGTGGGCACTTCTAACTCTCCACCCAATGCTGCATCAACGATACTGACAGGCACATCACAGTGCAGGTTATTATCATCACGCGTGAAAATATCATGCTGACGAACTTGAACCTGTACATATAAATCACCCGGCGGCCCACCATGCTCACCCGCTTCGCCTTCGCCCGATAAACGAATTCGATCCCCGGTATCAACCCCAGCAGGAACACTGACCGATAACGTTTTACTTTCTTGTATTCGACCGGAACCCTGGCATGGTCGGCAAGGGTCACTGATCATTTGCCCCGTACCATGACACCTTGGACAAGTTTGCTGTATAGAGAAGAAACCTTGCTGCCGGCGTACTTGACCGTGACCTGCACAGGTAGAACAAACGGCGGCACTGGTGCCTTTCTTCGCGCCCGTACCATCACAACTACCACAAGGCACTTGAGTTGGAATTTTAATCTTAACTTCTTTACCGGCAACCGCTTCCTCAAGCGATAGATCAAGGTTGTAACGCAAGTCAGCGCCACGCTGAGCCCGAGAACCACCTTGGCGCCCACCACCGCCGCCGAAGATATCACTAAAGACATCTCCAAAAATATCGCTAAAGTTACCGTTTTGAGGCCCGCCGCCTCCCATTTGAGGATCAACGCCTGCATGCCCGAAACGGTCATAAGCACCACGTTTTTCGGCATGAGACAAAATTTCGTAAGCCTCTTTCACTTCTTTAAACTGATTTTCCGCTTCCTCACTATCCGGGTTGCGATCAGGGTGGTACTTCATCGCTAAGCGGCGGTATGCTTTTTTAATTTCCGCATCACTGGCACCTTTCGAGACACCTAATACTTCGTAAAAATCTCTTTTAGACATAGCGTTTCATTTTCTTTTAAATAACGTCGAGTATATGAACGCAAAAACCACCACTGAATTATTAGCGGTGGTTTTTGCACTGACTACAAAGTAAAACCTTACTTATCTTTAACTTCTTCAAACTCTGCATCGACAACATCGTCGTCAACTGGATCTGCCTGCGCTTCTTCTGCACCTGCAGCACCAGCAGCTCCCGCCGCCGCCGCACCTTCAGCACCACCGGCATCGGCATACGCTTTTTCAGCTAATTTACCAGAAAGGTCAGTTAATGCTTTGGTTTTTGCCTCAATGGCGTCTTTACTATCACCTTTTAGCGCATCTTTTAAATCACTGACTGCAGCTTCAATTTCAGCTCTTTCACTAGGCTCAACTTTATCGCCCATCTCATCAAGAGACTTGGTAACTGCATGAATCATGCTGTCAGCTTGGTTTCTAACACCCACCATTTCATGGAATTTTTTATCTTCCTCAGCATTGGCTTCAGCATCTTGTACCATGCGTTCAACCTCTTCATCCGACAAGCCACTTGACGCTTTAATGACAATCGATTGCTCTTTGCCAGTGGCTTTATCTTTTGCCGACACATTTAGAATACCATTAGCATCAATATCAAAGATGACTTCGATTTGTGGTACACCACGTGGTGCAGGTGGAATATCAGACAAGTCAAAGCGCCCAAGAGATTTATTCGCTGATGCAATTTCTCTCTCACCTTGAAGCACATGCACAGTTACCGCACCTTGATTATCATCCGCTGTTGAGAAGACTTGGTCTGCTCTGGTTGGGATTGTGGTGTTTTTCTCAATAAGCTTAGTCATCACGCCGCCCATTGTTTCAATACCAAGCGACAATGGTGTTACATCTAATAGCAGTACGTCGGTCACATCACCACCAAGTACACCGCCCTGGATAGATGCGCCAATGGCAACGGCTTCATCTGGGTTGACATCTTTACGTGCTTCTTTACCGAAGTAGTTTTTCACTTCTTCTTGCACTTTAGGCATACGAGATTGACCACCGACCAAAATCACGTCGTCAATTTCAGAAACCGACAAGCCTGCATCGGTCATTGCTTGTTTACAAGGTGTAATTGTACGGGTCACCAAGTCTTCAACTAATGACTCTAACTTAGCCCGTGTCAATTTCACATTTAAGTGCTTAGGACCAGTTGCATCAGCTGTAATGTATGGCAAGTTGATGTCGGTTTGTTGGCTTGATGACAACTCAATCTTCGCCTTTTCAGCAGCTTCTTTTAAGCGCTGTAAAGCCAAAGGATCGTTGCGTAAATCCATGCCATTTTCTTTCTTAAACTCTTCAACTAAGAAATCGATCAAACGTAAATCGAAATCCTCACCACCAAGGAAGGTGTCACCATTGGTTGATAACACTTCAAACTGGTACTCACCGTCAATTTCAGCAATTTCAATGACAGAGATATCAAATGTACCACCACCCAAATCATAAACAACGATTTTGCTGTCACCTTTTTTCTGCTTATCTAAACCATAAGCTAATGCAGCCGCTGTTGGCTCGTTAATGATTCGCTTAACTTCAAGCCCTGCGATACGACCTGCATCTTTAGTGGCTTGTCTTTGTTGGTCATTAAAGTATGCCGGAACTGTAATTACAGCTTCAGTCACTTCTTCGCCTAAGTAGTCTTCTGCGGTTTTTTTCATTTTCATCAAAATACGCGCAGAAACTTCAGGTGGCGCCATTTTCTTACCACCAACATCAACCCATGCATCACCATTGTCTGCACCAACAATGCCGTATGGCACCATGCTGATGTCTTTTTGCACAACGTCATCTTTAAATTTACGACCAATCAAACGTTTAATCGCAAACAAGGTATTAGTAGGGTTAGTTACGGCTTGTCTTTTAGCAGATTGACCAACCAAAATCTCATCATCTTCAGTGAACGCAACAACAGATGGTGTTGTGCGATCCCCTTCGCTGTTCTCAATCACTTTTTGAGAACCGTCTTCCATAATCGCAACACATGAGTTGGTCGTGCCTAGATCGATACCAATAATTTTGCCCATTTCATACTCCAAATTTTGTCTATTTTATTTCGTTATGTTCAATGTTGGGTTGATACTGCCTAATTTCAAGTGGTTTACACTTTTTCATCAATGGCAGACCCTGCTGCTTTTTTCGACACCACAACCATCGCAGGTCTTATTAACCGATCATTCAAGGTGTAACCTTTTTGAATGACGGTTAGTACGGTATTTGGTTCTGCGTCAGATTCTTGCATGGTAATTGCCTGATGTAGCTCGGGGTTAAATTTCTCCCCTTCAGGGTTCACCTGGACCACATTAAATTTTTCCATCGCGCCAGAAAGCTGTTTCAACGTCAGCTCGGTGCCTTCTATGATAGAAGCAATGCTTGCCCCATCTTGCGTTGCCGATGCTAATCCCATCTCCAAACTGTCACGCACAGTCAACAGCTCAACAGAGAATTTCTCTAACGCAAATTTATGTGCGTTTTGCAGCTCTTTATCACGCCGCTTTTTATAATTATCGAGTTCAGCCTTTGCCCGCATTAGTTGATCATTGTTATCAGCGGCACGTAGCTCTGCTTCAGCAAGTTGTGTCTCTAACGACTTCTCTGCTGCCACTTCAGGCTCGGCACCCTCTACAGATTCAGGTGCAACTTCTTCTGCACTTGCCTCTACGTTTATGTTTTCTTCTTCAGTATTCCCCATTGAACGCCTCTTTTTTTTATGACCCTAGTGTTTTGCTGCAATAATCTGGGGGCAGCCTAAGGGTGTTTCAAGTATTAATTGTCAGTTTTGTGCGTATTCAGTGCTGCACTCAATATTTTTGCGGTCACATCCACTACCGGAATAACGCGGTTGTACTCCATTCTTGTCGGCCCGATGACCGCTAATGCACCCACCGTTTCACCATTGACCTTATAGGGTGAGCTGATCACACTGCAATCACCAAACCCTGATCGCCCCGACTCTTCACCAATATAAATGCGTACACCATCACCCGTGATGCATTGATCCAACAAACTCAGCATTTCCTGTTTGTCACTAAAGGTATTAAACATGCTCCGTAAACGTGACATGTCGGACATATCCATACAGTGAATCAAATTAGTCTCACCCGTCACAAACAGATCGTTTTCCTTGCTCTCATCGAGGGTCAACGCTTTTTGTGCCACCTCAACTGAGTCCGCCATCATCCTGTTTATCTGCGAGTGTGCATCTTGCAAATCCCCCGAAAGCATTTGCCGAACACGCTTTAAATCTTGACCTGAATAGGTCTCTGTCAAGTAGTTAGCCAGTTGGACTAATTCGCTTGCACTATAGGGTTTTGAGGTATGAATAATAAAATTTTCAACCTCTTGCTCATTGGTCACCAAAATAACCAACACCCGATCTTGCGATAGAGGTAAAAACTCTATTTGCCTTAGAGAAATCATATCCCGCTGTGGCAGCGTTACCACGCCAGCCATATGGGTAATATCCGAAAGCAAGCCTGACGCCGAATCGAGCAAACCCGAAACACTTTTATCTATTCCAAGCTCACCCCGTATCCCTTCCACCTCAATATCACCCAACGCTGTGACCGTTAGCAGTGAATCGACGAATAAGCGATACCCCGTGACCGTAGGTACGCGACCTGCGGATGTATGCGGCGCATGGATCAAGCCCATCTCTTCTAAATCAGACATAACGTTACGAACCGTTGCAGGACTGATTTTCAAACTAGAAGATTTTGCCAGCGTTCTAGAGCCAACAGGCTGTCCATCTTCAATATAACGCTCGACCAAAGTTTTCAGTAAATGTTGTGCACGGTCGTTGAGCATTCTATTATTCAATAAGGGTGCTCCATAATGAGTTGTTAGCACTCAAGGCATTCGAGTGCTGAAAATTAGCAATTCAAATACCAACTGTCAACTAGGTTACACACCGAGCCAGCAAAAGAATAAAAACAACATGCAAAATCAATTCAAATCCATTGGCATTATTAGCAAATCAGAAGATTGCCACTCTTGCCAGGTCACTCACGACCTATGCCAGATCATTAGTGATTCAGGCGGTACCATTTTCATAGAAGAAAGCACACATACCACGTGTGACTTGACACAGTATCATCACTGCAGCATTGAAGATTTAGGTCGCCATTGTGACCTCGTTATCGTCATTGGTGGTGACGGCACATTGCTTTGTACTGCACGCCACCTAACAACCCATGACATCCCTTTGGTTGGCATTAACAGAGGTCGACTGGGGTTTTTAGTCGATATTTCCCCCAAAGACTTACGTAAAAGCATCATGGCCATTTTAACGGGACAATATCTTCAAGAAAGTCGCCACCTGCTAACCATGAAAGTAGAGCGCGACGGAAAAACATTACACCAAGCAGATGCCTTCAACGACGTTGTTATTTCCAAATGGAATACAGCCAGCATGATTGAATTTGATACCATGATAGATGATCATTATTTGCTTACTCAGCGCTCAGACGGCATGATCATCTCCACCCCAACAGGGTCCACGGCTTACTCTCTCTCAGGAGGCGGCCCCATTATGCACCCTGCGGTAGATGCCACTTTGCTTGTACCAATTTGCCCCCATACATTGAACAACCGCCCAATCGTTGTTCATGGCAGCAGCAAAGTCACCATTACGTTTAACCCTCTTAGCAGCCCAGAAGTTCAAGTCAGCTGCGATGGCCAAGATGAGTTTATTTTGCAAAAGTCAGATACTGTCGTGGTTCAACAAAAACCCGAACCCATCCGGCTATTACACCCTCCTGGTTATGATTATTTCAGCGTGCTCCGTGCAAAACTACACTGGGGCGGCGCAAGCACACCGAGAAGCGAATGCTAACCCATATTTTTGTTAAAAATTTAGCCATCATGGAACACTTATCGCTTGATCTAAGCAATGGCATGAGCGTCATAACCGGTGAAACAGGCGCAGGCAAATCGATTTTAATTGACGCGCTCTCCTTAGCATTTGGCGAGCGCGCCGATGCAAGAGCCATTCGCTCAGATTGCGATAAAGCTGAAATATCCCTCAGCTTCGATTTAGCCCAATTGCCTCAAGTACAAAGTTGGCTTGAACAAAACGAATTAGAAGCTGATGGCGAATGCATCACAAGACGAATACTCATCAAAGAAGGCCGATCAAAAGCGTACATTAATGGCCGCCCAACCCCCATTAGCGCACTCAAGCAGCTTGGCGAACTCATGATAGACATTCATAGCCAACACGCCCACCAACAACTACTCAAAAAAGAACACCAACTTAATTTATTAGATGATTTTGCCCATCATCAATTATTAGTACAAGATATTGGCGCACTATTTAAAGAACTCAAAAACATTCAGCACAATATTGAAAAACTAGAAAACCAAGCTAAACAAGAACAGGCACGCATTACCCTCATTCAATACCAAATTGATGAGCTACTGGAACTCGCTTTATCTGAAGGCGAACAGGATCAACTCAACGACGAGCACAAGCGCCTCGCCAATGCAGAGCAGCTCCTGTCCTCTAGCCAGCAAGCTTGCGACACTCTGTTTGAATCAGACAACTGTATCCATAACCAACTCAGCTTTGTGGATCGAGAGCTAGAAACCTTGGGCCAATGCGACACAGAGTTAAAAGAAACTGAGCAACTCATTAAAGATGCCCTTATCGCGATCACCGAGGCCAGCACCAATTTACGCAATTACCAGGACCAAATCGAGCTTGACCCTGAGCGGCTCAGCTGGGTCGAGTCTCGGCTAGACAGCATCCAAACCATTGCCCGAAAGCACCACGTTTCACCAGAGCAATTACCACAACACCTGTTACAACTACAAACAGAACGCGGCGCATTTGAGCAGATTGAATCACAAGTGGCTGAGCAACACGCCACATTACAAAAATTAGAAAAAAAATATCACAGCTCGGCTAAAAAACTGTCTAAACAGCGACAAAAATCTGCTAAGACGCTCAGCGCATCCGTGAGCAAGGCAATCAAACCGTTAGGCATGCCCAACGCCACTTTTGAAATACACATTGAAAGCCAAGAACAGCTTTCTGCTAAAGGATATGACCACATCACCTATTTGGTCAGCACAAACAAAGGACAAACACTACAACCCATGGCGCAAATTGCGTCAGGCGGTGAATTATCTCGAATTAGCTTAGCCATCCAGGTTGAAGCGGCACGCTATGCAAAAATCCCGACCTTGGTTTTTGACGAGGTGGATGTTGGTATTGGCGGGGGCGTAGCTGAAGTTGTGGGCAAATTAATCCGCACACTTGGGGATAGCAGACAGGTCATTTGTATTACCCACTTACCTCAAGTGGCCTGCCAAGGTCACCACCATTTACAAGTCAGTAAAAGTAGTGATAAAAAATCCACCCGAACACAAATTAAAACACTTGAAGACAAACAACGCGTACAAGAAATTGCCAGAATGTTGGGCGGTATGGAGCTAACCGAGCAAACCCTGGCTCACGCCAAAGAAATGCTCAATGCTGTTTAGTAAAGAAGAGGCAAGTGGGTTACTTTTCTCGGTATTCGCAGTTTTCTTTTGTACAACTTCCGTACAGATACAAGCTATGGCTTGATACTTTAAAGCCTAACCCATGAGCGATATCATCTTGTCGCTGCTCAATGGTTTCATCGAAAAACTCTTCAACTCGGCCACAGTCAACACACACAATGTGATCATGATGGTCACCTTGGTTGAGCTCAAAAACTGAGTGGCCTTCTTCAAAGTGGTGCCGGGAAACCAACTGAGCCTGCTCAAATTGCGTTAACACCCTGTAAACAGTTGCTAAACCAACATCTTCATTCCGTACTAAAAGTTCTTTATAGACCTCTTCCGCACTCATGTGCCTATATTCACTCGCCTCTAAGATCTCTAATACCTTTAAACGTGGCAAAGTAACTTTCAATCCAGCCTTTCTGATGTCTTGGCTTTCCACTCATTTATCCTCTTGTGGTATACTATAGGGAATTAAACTTTTTTCTTATTGATCCATTGACTAAAAATGAATATACCTATGAAAAAGCTTCTCATCTTTTCCGCCGTAATAGCAAGCGGATTTATCAGTGCTTGTAGTAACGACCCCATTATTACCAACATGCCCGGCATTTATAAAGTCGATATAAAACAAGGCAATGTTATTAATCAGGAGTCTCTTAACCAACTCAAACCAGGCATGACTCGTCGCCAAGTGCGCTACGTGCTGGGTACGCCTTTAGTGGTTGATGTGTTCCACCAAAACCGCTGGGACTACATGTACTACGATTACCTTGACGGTGATACCGAGCAAGGCAAACAACGAATTTCTGTTTATTTTGAAAACGACAAACTCAGTCGTTTAGATGGCGACATGCGCCCTGGCGCTGAAGCCAAACAAACTCAAAAAGATTTTATCGTAGAAGTACCACCACAAAAACCTGAAAATCCCGGGCTTATCACCCAGGCGCTTGAAGGTCTAGGTATTTTGGGCGATGAAACAGAAGAATCTAGCGCCCAAGCACAACAGCGAGCACAAGAAGAAAAGACCGAAAAAGGGTTTATTCGTGCAACACTTGAACGCTTTGGTTTAGGTGACGAAGAAGAAGCACAAGAAACAAGCAAAGAGTAGAAACAGTCATGCGGCCACTGAGCCGCACGCGCACTCAGCAAGCTAGAACCCTAGCTTGCAAGCCACTCCTACAATCAAATCAACTAGCACTTGTTTAAGTTGCACCAATAGCCCAACCAAGACGAGCAGCCATCTTTAAGAGGTGGAGTCACTTAGTGTTTAATACTCAGTAATCAATCGTCAATAAATTGATAAAAGTAAAAGCAATCGCTGAGAATGCAAAAATCACAACAGCTATCGTAATCATACGTTCTTTAGACATGATCTTTCCCTGAAATCCATACAAACAAGTTGGCGGCAATTGTACCTAGTAACTTGTTATATATCAAAAACAGATAGCCCTTTCATTTTACGACGGAACTCATTCGTGATTTGAGAGGCTCTTTTATCATTTTCAATCACGTGTGGGGTAATCATAATCATAAGCTCTGAACGTGCCTTCTCAACCGCTGTCGTACCAAACAAAGGACCAATCAAGGGGACATCCATCAACACAGGGATACCAGACTCAGACTCAGTATCTTTTTCACTAATCAAACCCGCTAAAATAACCGTCTGAGCCGAATTAACGGCAACCAAGGTCTCAACCTTACGCTGGGTAATGGTTGGCGAGTCAATTTTTGAAGAAGCCGTCACAATCACATCACTCACCTCTTGCAGAACTTCCAAGGTCACTAAGCCGTTTACATTCACCCGAGGCGTTACATTCAACAAGATACCCGTCTGTTTATATTCAACACTATTTACCACAAAAGGATTATCTGCATCTTGGCTAGAACTGGTGGACTGCTGTGTCAAAATAGGCACTTCATCACCCACTTCAATTTGTGCAGTTTGGTTATTCAAGACCATGACAGATGGGCTAGATAAAATTTTCACATCTGAAGCATCATCTAGTGCCTCAATAACCGCTTTAACACCCGCGCTGTCTTTCACTTTTAGCTGAAAACCTGTGAACGCATTGCCAATGCCTGCTGTACCCAGGTCAAGTAAGCTTTCTGTTGCGGTGCCATTAATAGAATTTTTAAAGAACCACTCAACACCATACTGAAGCTTATCTTTCAAAGTAACTTCTGCAATGGTGACCTCAATAAGTACCTGCAATGGCGTAATATCTAATTTCGCCAATGCATCCCGCACCAATCGATAACCGGCAGGATCGGCCTTAATTAACAAGGCATTATTCACCTCATCAGCAATGACCTTTATATCGCTTTTCCCACTTAACTGAATACCTGACGTCACCAGTTTAGTTACTTGAGCGGCATTTTTAGAGTCAACAGCGGCAGTACTGACCGCACCTGTTTGTCCACCTTGATTACCGTTTGAATCAGCCCCACCACCATCGCCGACAACTTGGTTCAAAATATCCGCTAAATCAGACGCTTTACCGCTTTGCACGTAATACACATACAATCGTTGACCGGCTTGATTACCAGGCTGGTCCAACCGCTTCACCCATGCGCCAATTTGATCAAGATAACTTGGCTGAGGCGTGATCACTAACAATGAATTCAAACGCTCAATAGGCAAAATTCGAATCAATGCCGCATTTGGGTTTTTGTCCTTGCCGATAATGTGATTTAACTCTTCAGAAACCGATTTGGTATCGGTGTTTTCGATGGCAAAAATAGCCACTGACATGCCATTTAACCAATCAACATCAAAGATTTTAACTGATTCAGCAACTTGCTCTAGCTCAGGGCCAGTGCCTGTCACAATCATGATATTTCGAACATCATCAACAATCACACCACTCTTATCAGCTGTTGTAGAGATGATCTTGGCCATTTCTGAAGCTGCAATGTAGTGCAGTGCAAATGCTTGAGCACGATAACCAGATCTATTTGAACTAGGAACCCTAATGCCTTTTTTAACCGATGCGACAGGTACAACTTTATACACACCATCCCCATTCACAACCACGATATCTTGCAAGCGAAGTACCGCCTCCATGGTTGGTAGCACTGCTGACAGGGGAATATTTTCTGCTTTAAATTGTGCTGATCCCTGAATCTTAGGGTCGACCCAATAGCGCTTTTTCAACAAATCAGTAAAAACAAAATCTAACACTTCTCGAATGTCTTGCTGAGAGGTGAAGTTAAGTGTCACCGTCTCATCAGTAGCACTCGGCGCTGACTTTGCAGAAGGCTTATGAATAAAGTCTCCCGTCCCCTTATAAACGCCACCTGCGGTATTCTTAGACTGCCCTGCCGACTGGTTAGCAACACTAACAGCATCAGACTTAATCATTGGGTTTACTTCTCGAGGGGTAAATACTTTACCCTGCTGATATTCGCCTGAGCTGTCTTTAGCCGACTCACTTTCAGGCTTAGCGCTCTGAAACTGTGAACAAGCCGTTATTGTGATAACGCACAAAAAGTAAGTAACCAGTTTTTTCATAAAGGGGTCTCGACCGTTCAGCTTATATATACTCAAAAGAATATAACATTAAGAAATAGATATTAACACATCCTAATAGTTTAGCTCGAATGCAGTTAATGACAAACTATTTCCGGCCCGAACGGCGCTCTTTCTTGACGGGCTGTCTTTTTTCAACCAGCTTTAAGACCTCCTGCTGATTACCACGCTGGAAAGTGACTTCCGTTTTTTCAATTTTCAATACCGACCAATCCGTACCATCTAAATACTCTTTCTCTTTCAAGCGGAGCCTTGCACTCTCTTGCTTTCTCTTAACTCTTTGCTCATTTTCTAACAAGGCAAAACGCTGCTTAGAAGTCACCACCACTCCCGTCAACAACCAGTCTGAAAGTGCACCTGTTTTTGTTGTCACCTGATCAATGGGTGCTCTGTCTTGATAAAACATTGGCCTTTTAATAATCGCACTAAACTGCGCTTTATTTTGCCGAACGCCTGCGTCACTTAATAAGTTAAACGATTGGCTTGAAGGTTTTGCATTCACTTTAATCTCTGGCATCGACCCCATAAATAGCACTTCAACACCCAAGATAAAGGTAAAAAAAGCACAGAATACGCCTAACACCATTAACAAAGGGTGACTCCGAACCCAATATAACGTTACACCACCGCTCTGACTCATTCCTTAGCCACCCCTTATAAAACCAGCAACAACGATTTGAATGTCCAACTCACCTTCCACACTTTTCTTTTTACGTGAGCGGCGTACCGTTCTTGCCCTGACATAGGTCCTATCTATAAACAAGAAAGGTTTATTCATTTCCAAGTCGTAAAGAATGGCTTGCAAGGTGTTCACATTCCCCCTTAGCACGACTTGCACTGCAACCTTGTTTACATTGTCCGCTAAACCTTTCTGCTTCACCTTAATGTCCCTGGTACTTTGAACATCGCCACGATGCTTACGCACAACGCGGCGGATAATACCGGTAAGCTCAGACGAGCCAATATTGGCGGCTTTAGACTTAAGATAAAACTGAGTACTTCTTGAGTCCCGCTGCAAACGCCTCATTTTATTCAACAAATCTGCTTTTGTGGCAGCAACATCTCTGAGGGTTTGCAGGCGCTCAGTTAAAGAGGCAGCCTCATCTGAATTGGTAAAATAAGCCGATACCACCGGCACCACAACCAACATCACAACGAGCAACACGGCGCCAATCAAGAGGCCAAGCGCGAGATTTTTTTGCTGAATCTCATTGAGTTTCTCTAGCTGCTCCCTCATTCCCCCCCCTTCTTCACAACATTGGCGGTGAGATAAAAACGTTGCAAGCCTGTTTTGCGGTCTTTGGTTAATTGCCCATTAATTTTGGCATCTTGAAATAAAGACGACGACTCTAACTTACGAATTAATTTTGCCGCATCAACAGACTGTCCCTGCATTCTAATGGTGCCATTTTTCGCCTCCATCAATGTCAGGTAGCTATCGTTCGGCAACAGATTCGTCAGCTCAGTTAAAATAGCCAAAGAGCTATACACCCCTTTTTTCTCTTTCACCAAATAATTGGCATTATCGACAATGGCCGTTAGTTTTTTGCGTGTTTCTACAACAATTTTTGCCTCTTTCTGTGCCGCCTTAACTTCTGCCCTTAACCCATCCAATAATTGCTGCTGCTGAAGTAAGGGCATTAATAAAACAGCCACGCCTAGCAATACAGTGACCACCGCTGCAACGGCATTTAATCGACCTTTCGCCCGGTTGCGTTTAGGTGCCGTTTCCTCTGACAAGAACTTCGGGCTAAACTCTTCTGCACCGGGCACACCAGACATTCTCGTGCCTGCCATTTGTACATTATCAACCTCTACACCCCAGCCATTCACTCGCTGCAATAAACCGCGGACATTTTTTTTGGCAACAACAGCCAGAAGTACTGACAAGGTATTTGACTCATTGTCCTTAGACAAAACATGCACATCAAAATATATTTGCTCGGGCTTAAACGGGGTATAGCGATCGAGGTCATAGCTCAGTGCTTCTTTTAAATTTTCTTCAAGTGCAGTAGGCACTTGTATCACTTTTCGGAGTACCTGATTGGTCGACAAACGCAATGTAACACGAGTCATTCTTCGGTCAAACCCACGCATGATTAACTGAGATAACTGCTCAGTATCTACCTCATCCAAGGTGAAACTCTCACGTTCAATTTGGGCTTCAGCCGACTCATCAAAACGAGAAACGGTTAGCTGCTTGTCACTCATTTCCAGTGCGACATGCCCTTCTCGCACCAAAAACCACCCACGAATGCGCTCAGGTACAAACTGTTTAAGCTGACCTGTCCACCAGGTCCAAAAAAACAGCAAATCGGTTTTATTGAGAGACGTCATGTGTTACCCGCATTACTTCTTCGATGGTTGTCACCCCTTGTAAACATTTTCTCAAACCGTCATCTAATAGTGTCGCCATCCCCTCCTTTAAGGCGGCATGATTAATGGCCGTTGCATCCTCATGCTTCATCACCATACGGCGAATGGTATCTGTCATGGTCATCATTTGTACAACAACACTCCGCCCTTTGTAACCTGATTTACCACAGCGTTCGCACCCTTTTGGCTTATAAATTCTAACTTGCTCATCATCGGTATACTGCGACAATTTTAATTCGGTCACCACCTCGGGTGGTGCCACGACTTTTTCCCGGCAATGCGGACATAACCTACGCACCAATCTTTGCGCCAACACGCCGTTGACAGAGGAAGTCACCAAGTAATCCTCAACCCCCATATCCATGAGCCGAGTCAAACTACTCGGTGCATCATTGGTGTGCAAAGTTGATAACACCATATGACCTGTTAATGCAGACTGGACTGCAATTTGCGCTGTTTCTGCATCACGCATCTCACCAATCATTATAATGTCCGGATCTTGCCTGACAATTGACCGTAGCGCATTGGAAAAGGTCAATCCAATACTCGATTTCACTTGTATCTGATTCACGCCTTCAAGCTGATACTCAACAGGGTCTTCCACCGTAATAATCTTACGCCCAGGCACATTCAGCTTATTCAATGCGGTATATAACGTGGTCGTTTTACCACTACCCGTTGGCCCTGTGACCAACAAAATACCATTCGGCTGCATCAGCACTTTGATAAATTGCTCTCTAGGCTCACCATCAAACCCAAGCGTGTCAAAATCCATCAAGACACTGTCATTAAGCAGAATCCGCATAACCACACTTTCACCGTACATGGTTGGCACGGTAGACACCCGCAAGTCGACTTCTTTACCATCTACCCGTAATTTTACTCGACCATCTTGTGGTAGACGTCGTTCAGCAATATTGAGCTTAGCCATGATTTTGATCCGTGAAATCACGGCAGCAGTAGAATAT
This sequence comes from Methylococcales bacterium, assembly GCA_018672285.1. Lineage (GTDB taxonomy): Bacteria > Pseudomonadota > Gammaproteobacteria > JABHGC01 > JABHGC01 > JABHGC01. Next base: position 14,952 of record JABHGC010000194.1, on the reverse strand, counting down.
GAAGGGGGGGATTCAACATCCTGCAAAACCCCATCGATTCGATAGCGAACTTTCAACTCGTTTTCGAAGGGTTCAATGTGAATATCTGAGGCACGTGCCTCCACTGCTTTTTGGGTAATCAAGCTCACTAAACGAATAATCGGCGCTTCACTGGCCATATCCATTAAGTGCTCAACATCGTCCTCGGCGTCCCCGTCAAAATCATCAACAATTTGGTCCATCATTGATTGACCAGCCCCATACAAACGTTCATGAGCGGCGCTAAACTCAGAAGTCACTCCCACTTTGACCACAACATTCATGCCTGTCAGCATCACCAAAGAGTCTCTAATAAAACTATCTTCAGGACTTAATGACGCGATGGTTAACACCTCGCCATTAACAGCAAGCGGTATGACGTTATTTTCAGTGAGGAATTTTTTTGAAATGTCTTCCTCCATCACCGGATCCACAGGGTATTGTGAAGGTTTGGCAATGGTTAGCCCTTGCTGCAGAGCCAGTGCTTGCGCTAAATCTTTTTCGGTAATGTAATCTTGTACGAGTAAAACTTGGCCTATTTTTTCATCCGACTGCAAACTCAGAGACTGATCTAAATCGGCTTGGCTTAAATTGACAATATCCCTGAGAAGCTCACCTATTTTTTGATTAATGGGTACCGATTTAAAGCCAATTTTTTCTTGTTTAAATTGAACCGTTTTTGCTTCTGCAGACAAAGACTCAAGCGGCTTAGGCGGCTGCTTACTAAACAACTGCTGAATTTTTTTCACCAGCTTTTGCTGCCAACCTGTGACCACCAAATTAGACGCACTATCATGTAAGAGGACTGCGATTTCAGTCTCCTCCATTAAGGCATCGACTAAGTCTAAATCCAACTCCGCATCTTCTGACTCATGCAAATCAACCAATAGCATATCAGTATCTTGAGCAGTTAAGCTGTGCGGTTGATATTCATCTAAGGTAATAACCGAAACAATGTCAAACTGCTCCGTCAGCAGCACATCCTGTAGCTGATCTCGCAACTCACCCGGGTCTGACACAATGACTATTCTGGGGCTTCTTGATTCAATCGACATCCTAAATTATGTTCCTCAGTTCCCAGAAAAATTCAAATAACGATCTGTTTTTCAACGGCCAATGTTGAGCGTAACCCTACCCATGCGACAAACCAGGCTAATAGACTAACACCCGCCGCCCAAATAAAGGTTTCACTACCGCCAATTTTTTCCCAATAGTATCCACTGAGAATAGCACCAATTGCGCCGCCTGCCCCAAAACTCACCGCACCATACAATGACTGACCTCTACCCTGCGTATTCCCCACAAAGTAACGATGCACTAATTGTATGGCAACCCCATGAAATGCAGCAAAACTGGCGGCATGAAGAAGTTGGGCCAAAATGAGCAACCAAAGCTCTTCCGTGGCAAAGGCGATCATCATCCATCTTGCCGTTGCCAATATCAACGCCGCTAAAAAAACTTGGCGCAAATTAAAAGTATGCAAAATAGGCTGCAACACCACAAACAGCGCCACTTCTGCTACAACAGCAATTGCCCACAGCAAACTGACCCATGTGATATTCCAATCGAACAATTGCACCGATTGATCAAAACCTAGCGAGCCTAAGTAGATACTGTAAAAGGTATAGTACGGCGCATGAGATGCCTGCAATAAAAAACACGCACAGAAAAATAACATCACTTCTTTTTGCTTTAGAATATTAAGAATCGGCACATGCTCATCATGCACCTCTTGCTTGACTGCTGGCACTAAGAGCGTACTCAGCCAGATCAACCCCAATAACGCACACACCAACCAAGGGTAGATGCCATAACCTAACTCAGCAACTTGCTGCCCAACCACAATAACGGCAATGATAAAACCAATAGAACCCCACAAACGAACCCGGTTATAGCCATGTGTATTACCCTTTAAACACGATAAAGTAATCACCTCAAACTGAGGCAGGGCTGAATTCCAAAACACACTAAAGCCAATTAAAATGAACAATAATCCAAAGAAATCGGTCCGCCACAAGGTACCCGCAAAACATAAAGCCGCAGCAAAACTTGCCAGCCGAGTTAAACGCAACCCTTGACCGCTATGGTCTGCAAGCCAGCCCATTAAAATAGGACCAATAATTTTAGTGGCCATGACCGCGGCGAGCAATTCACCAATCGCAATCGCATCAAACCCTAACGATTTAAGGTAAGGGCCGACAAAAGGAATAAACGCGCCAAGTGACGCGAAATAAAACAGATAAAACGAGGATAAACGCCAATATGGCACTTAAGGCCTCTGGCTAGGAACAACTGGCGTATCGACTGACACATCGGCATTCTGACCACGATGACGTAGATAATGATCCATCAACACAATGGCCAACATGGCTTCACCAATGGGCGTTGCTCTAATACCAACACAAGGATCATGCCTGCCATGCGTCACCACTTCTATTGGCTCGCCTGCCGTATTAATCGACTGACCTGGCAAACGAATACTCGACGTAGGTTTTAATGCCATGTGAACAACAACATCTTGCCCGCTGGTAATACCACCCAAAGTGCCGCCAGAATGGTTACTTAAAAAGCCTTCAAGCGTAATCTCATCCCGATGCTCTGTGCATTTTTGAGTCACACACTCAAAACCATCTCCGATCTCAACGCCTTTCACCGCGTTAATACTCATCATGGCATGGGCAATTTCAGCATCAATTCGGTCAAAAATTGGCTCACCCAAACCAACAGGGACACCTGTTGCAACAACGGTTACTTTAGCGCCAATGGCATTACCTTCTTTACGTAAGGCATCCATGTATGCTTCAAGCTCGTCTACTTTATCTGGGTCCGGGAAGAAAAATGCATTATTTTCTATTTCATCTTTAACGAACTTCTCAGGTTTAATCGGCCCTAACTGAGACAAATAGCCATAAATTTTTAAACCTAGCTGCTTTTCTAAATATTTTTTTGCAATACCACCGGCGGCAACCCTGATGGCCGTTTCTCTAGCAGAAGACCGTCCACCACCTCGGTAGTCACGAATACCGTGTTTGTGCCAATAGGTATAATCCGCATGACCGGGGCGAAATTGGGTCATAATATTGGAGTAATCTTTTGAGCGCTGATCAGTGTTTTCAATCATTAAAGCGATCGGCGTACCGGTAGTTTTACCTTCAAACACACCTGATAATATTTTCACTTGATCTAATTCACGGCGCTGCGTTGTAAATCGGTTTTTTCCAGGCCGTCTGCGGTCTAAATCATTCTGCAAATCCGCCTCACTGATCTCAAGCCCTGGAGGGCAGCCATCAACAATAGCACCAATCGCAACACCGTGACTTTCACCAAATGTGGTGACTTTAAAACATTGACCGTAGGAATTACCCGACATATTTTTTTATCCTTCTTCTGGAACGTCTAACCCTTTACGGTGAGTCGCATTGATTCTATCTAAAAGGTAGATGAAAGGAACATCACTTGCATGCTTCCTTGCCAACGTTAAAAATGCCAAGTCTTCTGTACCCCACTGATACGTCCCATCTTTCATCGATGCGAACATCTCTTTAATGCCTTTTTCTAGAGGGTCCAAAAACGCAGGATACTTACCCTGCTCATCTAAATAATACTCTAAGCAATCACGCAGATCGCCTACTTCAAAGACTGCTTGCTCTATCCATTCAACATATTCTTCGACTGTTCTTGCTTGCTGTGCCATTAGCTTTATTCCTTATCAAATTCATCTTGGTACTGTGCTAACTGTTCCGCAGTTAACAAAAAGACCCCATCACCGCCATACTCAAACTCTAACCATAAGAAAGGGATCGTTGGGTAAGCATCGTTAAGCGCTTCAGCTGAAGCCCCCACCTCAACCACTAACACCCCTTGCGCCGTTAAATACTGACCCGCTTCCCTCAGAATTCTACGAACGATATCAAGACCATCTTCGCCGGCCTCAAGTGCCAACTTAGGTTCGTGCTGATACTCTTCGGACAAAACTTGCATCTCTTGCCCATCAACATACGGTGGATTACTCACGATCAAATCATACCGCTGGTCTTCAATCGCTGAAAACAAATCAGACTCTAGCGCTTGCACTTGAACAGAACACCCATGCAATAAAATATTGTCTCTAGCCACATCCAAAGCATTGTTTGAAATATCTGCGATATCAATCAAAGCTTCTGGGAAGGCATAAGCACAGGCAATACCTATACAACCACTGCCTGTACAAAGGTCTAACACACGGTGCACCGACTCAGCATCCACCCAAGGCTCAAATTCATTCTCAATTAACTCCGCAATGGGAGAACGAGGAATTAACACATCCGGCGTTACGGTAAACTCTAACCCTGCAAACATGGCATAGCCCATTAAGTAGGGCAACGGCACTCGATTGTGCACTCGCTCATGTAGCATTTCTAAAACGTCATTTTTTTCATCGGCTGTAACATGCGCCGCAAGATATTGCTCTTGGGTATCGAAGGGTAAATGCAAAACATGCAATACCATCGCATAGGCTTCATCAAAAGCATTGTCTGTGCCATGACCAAAAAACACGTGTTCCTTATTCATTTCACTTGCACTGAACCGAATAAGGTCTCTAATGGTGGTTAAACTTTCCATGTACTCTCTTTATCTGTTCGGAAGTGGCGGAATCGCCGCTGATACTGCCACAGACTATATCAGAAAAAAACCACTCACAAGCGAAATGGTTGCAACAAACCTTATTATATAGGTAGTATCCTGATTAATAATAAATATTAATGATAAAAGGATTTTTTATGGCCCAGTCCCAACCGAAGTGCATTACCGTCATTGGAGCAGGCTTTGCAGGCCTAACCGCCATTCGAACATTGCGAAAGCAAGATTCAAGCGCAATCATTAATATCATTCACCCAACCTCCGATTTTATCTACTTCCCAAGCTTGATCTGGATCCCTTGTAAATTACGAGAGCCAAAAGACTTGCTGATTTCATTAACCCAGTTTTTCACCCGAATGAATGTTAACCACATTCAAGCCTCTGTCACCGGCATTTCAGATGATGGCAAGACCATTCATACAACGGCAGGCGATGTAGAACAAGACGGTATTATCGTTGCCTCGGGCGGACGTTTTATCAAAAAACTGCCCGGCATTAACAATGCAATCACACCTTGCGAAGGCATTCCTGCCGCCATGAAGATCCGCGAACGCCTCGCTAATATGACAGGCGGCACCATAGCCATTGGTTTTTCTGGCAACCCGAAAGAACCTTCAGCCATGCGCGGTGGACCAATGTTTGAATTTTTATTTGGGATCGATACGCAACTTCGCCGCGAAGGCCGCCGAGATAAGTTCAAACTGGTTTTCTTTTGCCCTGCAAAAAAACCGGGTGCCCGCTTAGGTGAAAAAGCGGTTGAAGGCCTACTCTCGACGATGAAAGACCGCAACATTGAGACCCATTTAGGGCATAAAATGACACGAATTGAGCCGTATAAAGTGGTGACTGAAGGCGGTGAAATTGATGCCGATTTAATTCTCTTTATGCCAGGCATGACAGGCAACCTATGGTTTGACCAATCTCCGCTAACCCGCTCGGAAGGGGGCCTAGTTAAGGCCGATAAATTTTGCCAAGTTGACGGTTTTAAACACATTTTTGTCGCGGGTGATTCAGGCAGTTTCCCTGGGCCTGAGTGGCTACCAAAGCAAGCCCACATGGCAGACCTTCAAGCCGTTGCTGCCGCTAAAAACTTATTAGCAACCCTGAGTGGTGGCACACCAAGTGAAACATTTAAAGCGGAGTTAATGTGTATTGTCGATAGCCAAAACAAAGGCATGATGGTTTCTCGCACCATGAAAGGCAGCAAAATGTTACCGCCTTCGATATTCATGCATTGGGCTAAACGCTTCTTTGAATGGGCTTATTTGATCAAATATCGATAATATTACTTTATGCTACCAGGCAGGAAGGAGCAGTTGATTTTTTTCAGCAGCTGACTTAAACCTGATGAGGTATTAACCGTTTTTTCCTGCCTGTCCTTTTAGGTTCAGCCACTGAAAAAAACAACACCCCCTTCCTACCTTTCAAGTTCAACAGCCAAGGAGTCATTGAGAGCGCATAAAAGAGCAACAAAGACGAGTCATACCCTGCCCTCAACCGAAGCTAACCTCGACGCACCTGAACCGCCTTAGCCAAAGACTCCAGCAGCTCAACCGTATCTTCCCAGCCCAAACAAGCGTCCGTAATGCTTACGCCATACTCTAAATCAACGTCAGGCTTATTACTTTGATTGCCCGGATTTAAATGACCTTCTATCATCACTCCCATAATACGCTGGTCACCATTTTCAAGTTGAGCTGCAACATCTTTACCCACATCCCGCTGACGCTTAAATTGTTTCAAGCTATTGGCATGGCTAAAATCGATCATTAATTTCTGACGACCGCCTGACTTTTTAATTTCCTGACAGGCATGGTCAACGCTCACCGCATCATAATTTGGTTTATCATCACCACCACGTAAAATAATATGACAGTCTTCATTGCCCGTGGTTGAGAAGATGGCAGATTTACCTTCTTTGGTTAACGATAAAAAATGGTGTGGTGAGGTTGCCGAGAAAACTGCATCAATGGCAATTTTTAGCTTACCGTCCGTGCCATTTTTAAACCCAACAGGGCAAGACAAACCAGAAGCTAGCTCCCGATGAACCTGACTTTCTGTGGTACGAGCACCAATAGCCCCCCATGAAATTAAATCGGAAAAGTACTGAGGCGTAATCAAGTCAAGGTACTCAGTTGCCGCTGGCATACCGAGTGCATTAATTTGCTTCAAAACATCTCGCCCTAAGCACAAGCCTTCATTAATACTAAAGGTGCCGTCTAAGTAAGGGTCATTAATCAGCCCCTTCCAGCCAACTGTCGTTCTTGGTTTTTCAAAATACACTCGCATCACAATCAGTAAGTCATCTTTTAAGCTATTTTTGACCGCCATCAAACGCTCGGCATACTCTAAAGCAGCCTTAGAATCATGAATCGAGCAAGGCCCAACAACAACCAATAACCGATCATCTTCACCCTTTAAGATATGATGGATGTCATTCCTTGTAGTAAAGACAGTTTCTGAAATCTCAGGTGTGATGGGGTGTTTACTCAAAACTTGGTGAGGTGCTACCACTTCTTGCAAGTCTTTAATTCGGAGGTCATCGGTAATGTGAGTCATTCAAATTCCTTAAACTCAATAGTGTTTTGAGACTGTATTTTAGCGATTTTTCATCACATGCAAACCACTATTTCAGTATTTTAGGATTTTTTTTCAGGATGACTGTGCTAGAATCGCAAAAATTTGCCGCTGAGCAAAGTATGTCGACACCCCTTAAAGGAGTTCTTGAATGATTAAACCTCATGGTTCGGACGAACTAAATCCGCTATTTGTTTACGATAGCTCAGAAAATGATGCCCTACGCAAAGAAGCGGAAGGTCTTGCCTCTATCGTTGTTTCATCAGCCACCGCTGCAAATGCAGTTATGCTTGGCGCGGGTTACTTCAACCCACTAACAGGTTACATGACAAAAGCTGACGCTCTTAGCGTTGCCGAAAACATGAAAACTACCAGCGGTTTATTCTGGCCTACTCCTGTTTTAAACTTAGTAGACGATGCTGGTAGCATTAAAGCTGGCGACCGTATCGCACTTAAAGATCCTAATGTTGAAGGCAACCCTGTTTTAGCCATTATGGACGTTGAAGCCGTTGAAGCGTTCAGCGACGAAGACATCGCTATGATGACCGACAAGGTTTACCGTGCAAACGATGAAGAGCATCCTGGTGTGATTGCATTTAAAGCACAAGGTAAAGTCTGCCTTTCAGGTCCTATTAAAGTATTAAACTTCTCTTACTTCCAGTCTGAGTTCCCTGATACATTCCGTACTGCTGTTGAAATTCGTAACGATATTTCAGAGCGCGGATGGAAGAAAGTTGTTGCTTTCCAAACTCGTAACCCAATGCATTTAGCACACGAAGAGTTGTGCCACATGGCAATGGATCGCCTTGATTGTGACGGCCTAGTGATTCACATGCTTCTTGGCAAACTTAAGAAAGGTGATATCCCTGCTCCTGTTCGTGATGCGGCAATTCGTAAAATGGTTGAATTATACTTCCCAGCTAACAGTGCAGAAGTAACCGGTTACGGCTTCGATATGCTTTATGCAGGCCCACGCGAAGGTGTTTTACATGCTGTGTTCCGTCAGAACATGGGTGCTACTCACTTCATTATCGGTCGTGACCATGCTGGTGTTGGCGATTACTACGGTGCATTCGATGCTCAAACCATCTTTAAAGAAGAAGTACCTGAAGGTGCATTAGAGATTGAGATTTTTGAAGCTGACCACACTGCTTACTCTAAGAAATTAGATAAAGTTGTCATGATGTGTGAAGCACCTGATCACACTAAAGATGACTTCGTATTACTCTCTGGCACCAAAGTACGTGAAATGTTAGGCAATGGCATTGCGCCACCTAAAGAGTTCTCTCGTCCTGAAGTTGCTCAAATCTTAATGGATTACTATAAGTCTCTTCAGTAATCACATTTTAGCGATTCAAACCATTTTGGTTTCACACTAAACCTGGCTTGAAGAGTGATGGCAACAATAATGGGGGTCGATTATGCACCCTCATTATTCGCGCTAATTCAAAAATCACCCCTCTAGAAGACACATTCGTGACGCACGTCACCTCAAAGCAAACAAGAGCGAATACATTCGCCTCAACCTAAAAAACCATGAACACACTCAAAATAGTTAGCGTCATCTTAATCGCCCTCTTTTCTCAACCCGCTTTTAGCAATGAGCACCCACTACTTGAGAAGATTTACAGCGTCAAAGACCAACGATTTATTTCACAAGCAGCACTGAAATCCGACATTTTATCCCATAAAATCGTCATGCTTGGGGAAACACACGATAACGCAAGACACCATACACTGCAGCAAACGGTCTTATTTTGGCTATTGAAAGCAAACAGACGACCCAAACTGGTGGTTGAAATGCTCAATTTAAACCAGCAACAAGCCATCAATCTCAGCATGAACCAAAATCAGCTGAACTCAGAAGCACTAGACAAGCAATGGCAATGGAGCAAACGAGGCTGGGACAACTGGGGTGACTATTACCCCATTTTTAACACAGCCATCAGCCATAGCCTCACCATATTAGCCGCCAATTATGACAACGAAATCATTAGGAACATGGGCATGAAAGGCATTGATGCCCGCCCAACCAATCACCCTGCCATAGACAAACCACTGTCTACAACCGCACAACAGGCATTAATCAATGGCATTAAAGAATCACACTGCAATATGATGCCTGAAAAAATGCTACCCAATATGCTACTCATTCAGACCAGCCGTGACCAACTCATGGCCGCTAAAGTATCCAAGCTACCAATGGACACTTTTGTACTTGCAGGCTCTGAGCACATTAGAACAGACCGCGGCATCCCGCACTTTTTAACAAACGCACAAAAGAAAAGCAGCATTAGTATTGGCTTAATTGAAATTGCAGACGAATGGCAAACCCCAAGCAGCTACCAAAAACTTTGGCACAGGGCTGATATACCGCATGATTATTTATGGTTTACTGAGCGGGTAGAAAGGCCTGATTTATGCGAGTCACTGAGAAAGCACTTTGCCAAGAAAAAAGCCAAGAAGCACTAACACATCAGAAGCACTGGTATAGCAAGACAATACAGCGATATACCAACTCTAAGCCAACAGTGCAATGTTAAAACTGTGTATCCATTACAGAAGCACACAGACTAGCATTGCATTGTTGTTCATTCACACAAAAGGTTAAATCTAGTTTTTGATGCGAATTAAAGCACCCTTCTCATTGCCTTTTATCCAGACAACTTCGGCCGTGGCATACAAAGGGGAAGTGATGTTATTTTTAGGATAGATATCAATATCTACGACATCGCCAATAGACATATCTTCTTCAGTAGTGAAACCGATTCCACTACCACTCAAATCAAGACAGCTTGCAGTGAATTGTTTTTCATTGGTGCTGACAGAGATATCACAAGACATATTCATACGAATTAAGTCACGTTTTTCATTATAAGCATTATTGGTATTATTCATCATAATGGATGCACTCTCTTGTTATTATATTGTTTTACCTTTCAATGACACGGTATTAACGATCACCTCAAGGCTTAAAGCTTGGTCACAGGATTCACTTTATTTCAAAAAGTTATTCCTGTAAACCGCTTTTTGCGCTCTCCAAACATCTTCTGTAAACAGCCGATGCCACTATGAGTGTAGCAGCTCTTATTAATCACGTTTGATTCATACATTAATTTACCCCATACTCAAGAATGACTTAACTGATTGGAAGCCAAACCACATGAAACGTTCGACAAAATCTTTCCTAGGTCTATTTTCATTAAGCACACTGCTCTTTAGCTGCGCGCAACCTGGCCCTACTTTCAAACAAGTCACCCCCGAAACCGTCCCAGCAGCAACAAACTTCAATAGTGAATCAGCACCCGCAGAACCCAGCTTACTTGCGAGCAACCCCTATGATTTATTCGTACAAAAAAATCAGTTACCCAGCCCAAATTCTGGCGAATCTAACGCGGATTTTAGCCAACGATACAAAGAAGCCCTACTGTCTAAAACCAGCTTAGTTTTCATTAGCCCAGAAGATCACTCTTCTACCAAAAACAATGAGAACTTCTCATTTGGCACCCTCGAGCTACAAGGACTAACCATTTTTTTGAGTAGCCCATACAATGAATTCCCTGATCAAGATGAGCTGGCATACGGCGGCATAGGCCAATGCTACACCTGCCACGCCCCACACCAATTCAATACCGCTAACAGCCCCCATCAATTACGCCAAACCTCGCTTGCCACACTCACCAACCATTTAAAAAGTTATCAACAAAAAGCGGCTAGTGCGCGTGCCAGCAAACTAAAAAATAATTACCGAAAAATCGCATTAACCGACAGCGATATCACCGCACTTTCTGCCTTTATCCAAACACTTAACCAAAAAATTACCCCTTAACAACCACCCTGCCGCTATTTTTTACTAAACTATAAATAGCGGGTGCTTTACGACGCAACGATTAAGTCGACAACACAGTCTTTTAACCAGGGGAGCCCAATGAGCCAACACAGCCCAAACCTTGCCGGCGCCAAAGTCATGCTCGTCGATGATAACCCTGGCAATATCAATCTCTTGCGTGAGATTCTAGAACCAGATCAATACAGCTTATATTTTGCCATTGATGGTGAAAAAGCCATTGCCGTTGCCAACAAAGTTGTGCCAGACCTCATCTTACTCGATGTCATGATGCCGGGTATTGACGGCTTTGAAACGTGTGAAATGCTCAAAAAATCAGACGTAACTAAAAACATCCCCGTTATCTTCGTCACAGCAAAAACTGAAATCCAAGACCTAGAAAAAGGCTTCCAAGTTGGCGCCATTGACTACATTCACAAACCGGTGCAAGCGATCGAGGTTCAAGCCCGCGTTAGAACCCACTTAGAACTGCAAAACTCGAAAAAAACACTGGCCGCTGAAAAACAAAAAGCCCAAATCACCCTGTTATCTATCGGTGATGGCGTCATCACGACCGATGCCCACGGCAAAGTGGAGCAGATGAACCAAGAGGCTGAGACATTAACCGGCTGGAATCACAAAGAAGCACAAGGTTTATCCATTCGCGACATTTTTTGTGTCAGTAATAATACCCAAACCCTCATAGACAACCCAGCACTGACGTGCCTAAGCAAACAAACCAGTTTGTTTGCCGATACTGATGTCATTTTGCACCCTAAAAGCAGCAAACCCATTGCGATTGAGTACACCGTCTCCTTAATTCAAGATGACCAGTCTATCATTGGCTCAATCACTGTATTCCACGACGTCACATTGGCACGTCAACTCATGGAGCAAATGGACTACCAAGCAAAGCATGACCCTCTGACAGGACTGATCAACCGAAATCAATTTGAACGCATCGTTCAGCATGCCTTACAAGAAGCCAAAAAGAACAGCGATGAGCACCTCCTGTTTTACATGGATCTTGATCAATTTAAAGTCGTCAACGACACCTGCGGCCATATTGCAGGTGATGAGCTATTAAGGCAGGTAACTGGCATTTTACGTAACCTCATGCGCCAAGATGATACCCTCGCCCGCTTAGGCGGCGATGAGTTTGGTGTCTTACTCACGAACTGCAGCCTAACTGCGGCCTACCGTGTTGCCAATAGCATGCTGGAAGCGCTGAGAGAATACCGTTTTGTTTGGGAAGACAAAAATTTCATCATTGGTGTCAGTATCGGTATCGCGATGGTCACCAATCAAACTGAATCCATTGAAAAACTGCTAAGCCGTGCAGACAACGCCTGTTACGCGGCAAAAGATGCCGGCAGAAACTGTATTCACTTCTTTGCAGATGACGACGAAGGCTTATTAAAGCGCGAAGGTGAGATGGAATGGGTTTCTCACATCACAACCGCTTTTAGTGAAGACCGAATGGTGCTGCAAGCACAGGTGATCAAAGCCATTCAACAACCCAATGACAAACTACACTTTGAAGCCCTCATCAGAATGAGAGATGTGGAAGGTAATTTAATTCCACCCGGTGCTTTTTTACCCTCTGCTGAACGCTTTAGTTTAATGCCCACCATTGACCGCTGGGTTGTCCGCACCATGTTCAGCTGGCTCGGCAATCACCCAGAATTTTTACAGCGGGTTGAAACTTGTGCCATCAACTTATCTGGCCATACATTGTGTGATGACTATTTCCCGCAGTTTGTCGAAGACCAGTTCAAGCTAAATAATTTATCCCCTAATCATATTTGTTTTGAAATCACTGAAACATCGGCCATTGCCAATTTATTCAAGGCTAATGCCTTTATTAATACGCTTCGAGACAAAGGCTGCCGATTTTCTCTAGATGACTTTGGTAGCGGCTTATCTTCATATAGCTATTTAAAGAATTTACCCGTCGATTACATTAAGATTGATGGTTTTTTTGTCAGAGACATTGCCACCGATCCAATTGACTATATTCTCGTGAAATCGATTAATGAGGTCGGTCACGCAATGGGGAAACATACCGTTGCAGAATTTGTTGAAACAGACGAAGCACAAGAGATGCTTCGCTCAATCGGCGTAGATTATGCCCAAGGGTATGGCATTGCCAAACCCATGGACTTAACTGAACTGCTTAAATTTCACTTCTGAGCAATATGCGCGTCTGTTTCAACATTCATTGCACCAGCATGCTCATCATTAAAGACCTCAGGATTCAGTTTACCCTCCCATTTAGCCACAATAGAGGAGACTACGGCATCACCTGAAACATTTACTGAGGTTCTGATCATGTCCATTAAGCGGTCAACACCAATCACCAAAGCGATCCCCTCTACAGGCAAACCGACTTGAGCAAATACCATCGACAGCATAATCAAACCAACACCCGGAACACCGGCTGTACCAACAGAAGCCAATACCGACATCAAAATAACCGTTAAGTAGCCTGTTATTCCTAAATCAACCCCATAGACATTGGCAATAAACACGGTCGCGACACCTTGCATAATCGCGGTACCATCCATATTGATCGTCGCGCCAAATGGCACAGTGAAAGAGGCAACAGAGTTATCCACACCCAATCTCTGTGTCACTGTTCGCAACGTGATAGGGATAGTGGCGTTAGAGCTTGCAGTACTAAAAGCGAAGATCTGTGTATTACGCATCTTCTTTAAGAACATCACAGGATTTAGACCGGAGAACACCTTCAAAACCAGCATCAAGGTAATAAACAAGTGCACCATCAAAGCACCGACTAATACGGCAACATACCCCACCAACTGACCAAGCAATGCAAAACCTAAAATAGCAAAGGATTTAGCAATCAAGGCAAAAACGGCATAAGGGGCAATGGCCATAATGATATTGACCATCTTCATCATAATTTCATTGGCCACTTCAAAGCTGCCAACCACCCCTTTCGCCCGCTCACCCACCATCAAAATACTAATGCCAAGCAATATAGAGAAGAAGATAATCTGTAACATCTTCCCTTCAGCCATCGCTTGAATTGGGTTTGAAGGAATAATATCAATTAAAACCTGACTGAGTGGGGGTGCTTCTTTGGCATCAAATGTGGCTTTAGGTGCATTCGCTTCTATTTCAGCGGCACTAGAAGTAACAACAGATGCTTCTGCATCAACGCTGACGCCCTTAGCGTCAGACTCAACAGCCACACTCGCAGCCATATCAACGGATATAGCAGCCCCATCTTCCTCTACTAAAGTATCACACTGGCTACTACCGACTGTTGACATAATCTGAGCTTCAGACATGCCATTACCAATACCAGCAGACACTGCAATCATGATCGACAAGGCAATTGCAATTGCCGTGGTCGCCATATAAAGCACAAAAGAGCGACCACCAACACGCCCTAGCGTACTGATATTACCGATGCCACACACACCACAAATTAAAGAAAAGAACACCAGTGGAACCACCAGCATTTTCAACGCATTAACAAACATCGTGCCAACCGTTGTAAATAGAAAATCGACAACAAAAGACTTAATCCAACTGGCATCAGCACAAGGGTCTGCCAATTGCATTGCCCCTGATATATTGATGGCTAACCCCACCAAAATACCTAACCCCATCCCAACTAAGACTTTAACCGTCAAACTCATTCGCTTCGTTTGTGACATCAACACATCCTTTTTAGCGATTTAAATCATTTAAATCGTACTGGAGGACATCTTACGTCAGATAACGGGGTTTTAAAACAGCTAGCCTTGTCCAATGAGGAATGAGTCTGAAGCGATGAGTTATTTCCAGTGAGAAGTGAGCCTAAAGAAATGGAGTGATAAGCGAAAAAACGTTCATGATTAAGGAATGAATACAATCATGAAACTCGAAGAATTACAGTC
>JABHGC010000212.1 GCA_018672285.1 Methylococcales bacterium | reverse complement strand
TTTTTCATAATTAAGCCTATACAAAATAAAAATAAATTCAGGAAACATAAGATTTATGCATAAAATAAAATTTAACTAATTTTTTGAAGAAATTTTCTTGCGCGAGAAGTCACATCATGCCTATCCGCCCAAACTCTGCGTAGGCCAGCCTGTGCGATGCTCTCCCGAATATCGGGGTTATTGATAAGCCACTGCGCTTTGCGTACCAGTTCCTCTGGTGACGAGAAGAAACACGCTTCTTCATCTTCTTTGAAAAGCTGCATCAAGTCATCAGTGCGCTCAGCCAGCATGACTTTGCCGCAAGCGGGGATCTCAAAACAGCGACGAGTGTAGGTATCGCGATTCAGTTTTGATAGGAAGCATAAGCAAATTTTGGCACCACAGAGTGCCTTGCCATAATCATCCCCTTCCGCCGGCACGATGGGTGATAGGCTGTCATAGAGATCACCGAGCACCGCACGGCTCCAGTAGTGCCCGCCCCATAACTTGACGCGTATGCCTGCCGAGACGAGTGCGCGTATGCTGCCCTCGCGGCCATCCGGCTCGTGGTGCCCGACAAATACCACTTCGGTTTCATAACGCTGCTGTTCGGCGGTGGTGAGTTGCACAGGGTGGTCTTTCCAGGGCATGAAATAAGGCAACAAGACCTCTGTGTGCCTTGCACCATGCGCTTTTGCCTCTGCACAGTTGATTTTTCGAAAGAAAAAATTGTAGTTAAACAGCGGCAAACACTTGATATACCAGTGCCACAAAAAGTGGTGGTGCCACGGTACATTACCATGGGCTTTAGGCCCAAAAGGATCGTCGTTGTTGTATGAGGCCGTAAGTACGCCCATACTTGTGAGCTTGCTGATTGTTTTAGGCAAGACATGAGTGGGTCGCCAGAACAACACTAAATCAGGCTGTTGCTCTTTTGCCGCATCAACTACTGCACGATTCAAACGTAGCAACGCAGGGCCAGGAAAAGGGATTGTTTTCTGAATACGCCCAAAAAACCCCTTGAAAAAATTTGATGTAGATACCGCAGACACTTCAACACCGCTGACACGCAGTCCTTGCGCAAAGGCTTCTTCATACTGTGGGCCAGCCCATGTACCGACGATCATTATCTCCACTTGTTTTTACGAACTATTGATGAGGGTAGCCAACTGACAAAGAACAGAAGGACAAAGGGATAAGTAAAAGTTACAGCAGAAGCACCAGTTGTAGAGAAAAATATCATTGTCAATGCAAAAATAAATGACGCATTCAGAAACTCATATTGCGCATATTTACTCGCCATGCGATCACTACTTTTTTCAAGAATTATCAGAAATACAGCCGTAACCATAGCGCTGAGGACAACCCACCACAGCCCGGCATTTCCTACAATCACCGCATTAGACAAGAGCGCGCCGCCATTATAGAAACCTTCTGGCAAAACATTCCCTTGCCATTGCATCATATGTTTGTCAGTATCAAAGTCTGCACCCCCCACACCGATCATGCGCAAAATAAATCCCCAAGCTCCGATCACCGCATTAGGGTCATAATATTGAGCCATAACAAGGTTACCAAATCCTTCTATTCTACTTAAAATTTGACTAACTAATAGAGGGAAAAAATCAAAGCTCCAAATTTTACTATCAGGATTGGTAACTATATTGGTTATCAAAGTAAATAGACTAAGACTCGTATCTGCGCCGGACTTGCCCGCCGTTACAATGTGGACATAAGCACGCACCCCTTCGGCAAATGATACACCAACAATCGTGGTAAAAAATGCGACCGAGAACATTAACTTACGTTTGTCTAACCAAGCTAATGTGATAACGGGAAACATTACGAATAGAATCGCAGCTCTACTGACAGAAGACAAACCCAATACCCATGCATAAGCCAAAATAAGCAACATCAAAAGCCAGCCGCGTTTTGTTTTTAAATAAAAATAACCAAGCAAGGCAGGTGTTATATATTTTGTCAAATAAAACAGAATTCCTGACAATCTGTACGGCAATCTAGGTGGTTCAACCCCTGTGAGGCCGATGCCTTGTGAATATGACCATAAGCTAAGTGGTGTAAGTATTGCAATTAGCAGAATAATGAGTAATGTAAATAGCCATGTGTTTCTATTGTTTTTCACATCAAGCATAGGGTGTTTATTGAGACGATCTTTGGCTGCTACGACCAAATGGTTTGAGTTTTTAAACTTGCGGGATGCCCCACCAAACAAAGTGACAGAATAAAGCCATTTAAAAGAAAGTAACAGCGCAAACAAGAACAAAGACACTTTGGCCAGCATAGGAAAAGCTTCCCACGCCGTAAAATGAAACGGCTTAACGCGCCCCCAAGCAAAATTATCCCTGTACAGATAAAAAAATGGCAACGTAACAATTTGCGTTAAAAATGAAACGCCACAAATGGTTTTTAAGGCCACATAAGGGGTTTTAAATGCCCACAGCAAGGGTGGCAGCAATAATACTATCGCCAACCACCACGCCAGCATGGCATCAAATTCGCCAGCAATAGCCAAGCCCAGTGAAGCGAGCGCCACTACACCGACCCAGTTATAAATTGGTCTAGTACGGAGTGATTTTCTGTTTCCACTAATCCACATATTTTATCTACTGAGGTTATGGGGCTGCAAAAGCCCAAGTTGCTCAAAAGTTGTTAAGAGCCGCTGATCCCAAGTATCTCTGGTTAGCGCTTTTTGATGGCCGTTTTTTGCTATCTGCGCTAGGTCTGCGGGGTGTTCAAGATAAAATCTGATTTTATTAAGAGCTTCTTTGGGTGTTGTGTAGCATTCAATTTCTTCACCCTCGCTGTAGAGTTGACATAAATCCGGATTAGGATGTGTCAAATACATGGCCCCACTCATCGGTGCGTCAAAGTCACGCAGTTTTAGTGTATAGACATCTTGACAATGACCCACAGCACCCACGCCAAGAATGATACGCGCACGCTTCGAAAGCGCGGCCATTCTTTCGGCATTGACATAGCCGTTCGGCCAGCCACCGCCATAACAGTCTACTTTCACACCATGCTTTTCAAGATACCGCACGATTGAGCCACGTACGCCGTATTTATTGCCAATAAACAGCACATCGATATCGCGTAGCGCCCCCTCTGCCGGGGTGAAGACTAAAGGATCGCTGGCGAGTGGCCAGAAGAGCGCCGGACACCCCTCCACGCCGAACCATAAACAGGTTTCAGGCGAGGTAGTCAGTACCATATCCAAACTCGGTGCGAGACCCACCGATCCGAGCCGGACATCGCTCTGGCTTGTCCAATGCACAGGTAAGCGGTCATCCATTGATATATTGATCACCGGGATGCCCATCGCCTGTACCCTTGCAAGCGATTCTTTCGATATTAGACTTGCCCACATCTGTCCAAGGAGAACATCAACCCCTTCCTCGGCATGAGCCTGAGCAATTTGTTTGAGCAGCGCCTCATCGTTGATCTGGCGAATCTCTGCAAATGTTGACGATCCAGGTGCTGTTGCGTTACCACTCCAAATCCCGTACTTGCCTTCAATATTGTGAAACACCGTCACATTTGCCAGTCGATGCAGAGCCTGCAGAAAACCCGATTCATCTTGGTCCCTGTTAACGCCCACCCAGAATACGCGCAACGATCCCAAGGGCGCCGCAACATAACCGGGTTGATAACACCGATGGCGGCATTTAAATTCTTCTACCGCCTTGTCTGCGTCATAGCTAGAGCCACTGGACGCCGCTTTGGCTTCGTACTCACGTTTAAGTCGGCTCTGATCACGCTTGAGTTCGTAGCATTTGAGCTTGGCGTTAATCCAATACAGCGGAGGCCATTCCTTTGCAGTTTCTTTCCAGTTCATTAGTAATCCTTCTAATTCAATTAAGTCGGGGTGTTGCCACTGGCCGGTTTTATCGCTCGCACCATAAAGCCAAAACAAAGTAATTCCTGCGAACCTCGATCATGCCGCGCCTGCAGTGTCAGCAATACGAGCAGCGCCGATTAATTTAAAGTTCATGGGTGTCCTTTGTAGAGTTTTTACGTAAGAGACCTGCATATATTCCGTAAAGCTCAGCACCATACTCATGCGGCGTTAGAATTCTTGGAAATACGGTTCTGCGTGAGCGGATTAATTCTTGGTCTGAAACTGCGGCTTTAATTGCGCAGGACAGTGACTCGACCGAGTCGAACTCAGCCAGATAACCAACTCCATTTTTTAATAATTCAATCATAGTCGGTAATGCCGTAGCGATAACAGGAACTCGATACGCCATGGATTCAATCAACGTTAATGGCGTATTATCCATCCATGTTGACGGGATAATTGTGACATCGGTCGTGCGCAGCAATGCATCAATGGGTGACCAGCCCTGCCACTCAACACGGTGTATACCCACAAACTGAGGGTACTTGCCTTGGAGCTGAGCGGAGTATTCACTTTCGTCTGCACCTGCAACCCGCAACAGCACTGCCGGGATATCACTTAGTCGTTCGAGCGCCTCAAAAATCAGATGCACGCCCTTGTCTGGTGATACACGACCGATAAAGGTGATCGTAAATAGCTTAGCGCTCAAAGACTGCGGTGGTTCAACCGCCACTGACTTATGAGGCCAGGGCAGCACGGTCACCTTTTGCTCGGCAATCCCAAACTGTTGATAAAAGCGTTTACCAAACTCTGAGGGCGTGACGCAATGGCCTAAACCCTGGATAACTGTCTTCACCCTCTGTTGATGGATCATTGTCCGCTGTAGTGCGGGTTTGCTTACTGCACCCAAGGCGTGAAACTTTTCGCAAGTCACAGCAGATTCATCAAGTCGCTTGAGCATTTTTTGCCCCACCCATGTCTCAGCCAATGCTTCATTTAATCTGCCCGCCAGTCGGGTGCGACCCGTCTTGATGCATTCTGCACACTTCTCAGGCTTGACAACACCATCACAAAGGTCGCCATCACCATTCACCAGCACCGTGCGCAAACAGGCCATCCCCCAGTCATAATTACTGTAAACAGTGGGTATGCCCAAGCGTTGCGCAGACTCCAGCAACCACCAAAACCCAAACCTGTGATGCAGATGAAATATATCTGGTTTTTGGGTGGCAAGCAGGCT
>JABHGC010000267.1 GCA_018672285.1 Methylococcales bacterium | reverse complement strand
CACAGTAGTAAGGATGCGTGTTATTATAGAAGTTCATTGAGTTTTCTCCGTAAAGGTTTGGTCGCCTATTCAGTCTAGCTGCTAAAGCTAGACTGAAGGAGGGGGCTCAATGAGTATCAAGTACAAGATGGCAACCCTCACGCCTTCAATCAATTGATTAACAAATACCAAAAACGGGTGTCACAAAACATTGCCAACCGGATTCGCAACGCCTCTGATATCGACGACATCAGCCAAGAGGTGTTCATCAAGGTGTTTCGTGCCTTACCCCGATTTAGAGGAGACAGCTTATTCTCGACTTGGCTATACCGAATCACTGAAAACACCATTAAAACGTACTATGCCAAACAAGCACGCAGAGACATGGAGTCACCTATTGATGACATGCAATATGATTTACACCCAAGTAAAGCGGCATCTCCCGATGAGCAGCTCAGCCTAGCACAGTGGCACCAAGCCGTAGACAAAGCCCTTTCGGAACTCCCTGAAGTGCTTTCCAGCTGTTTACTGCTCAAAGAACGGCAAGGCCTTAGCTACGATAAAATTGCCCAGATGCTCAATATCCCCGTCGGAACAGTCCGCTCTCGTATTTTTCGCGCAAGAGAAAATATTAATAAACAGGTTACCCGATAAAATGTCATTATATGTCCCTCTAGGTGAAGCGCTATACTGTCAGAACACCACTCATCTTTTGGATTATTTGACACATGAGCCAACTTTCACTTGAACAGCTAATGTTACAAGTACAGCAACAAGACCAAGCCGCATTTCAAGCGCTTTATGACCAAACGATCAACCAGGTCTATAAAATAGCGATGGCCATATTACGCCAGGTCAGCGATGCTGAAGATGTCGCCTGTGATATTTACACCAAACTGTGGCAACAACCTCAGGCTTATAGTGAAAATAAAGGCTCTGTATTAGGCTGGCTTTCAGTCATCACTCGAAACCGCTGCTTGGATATCTTACGCAAAAAACAAAACCAGAAAAAACTCCGTGATGCATTAAACCAAGAGCGCACTGATGTGCACTCTGAGCCAACCCCACTAGACACATTAAGTACCTTTGAACAGCATGGCCAACTATACGAGGCAATGAGCCAGCTCTCTGAGGTGCAGCAACAGGTGATCAAGCTCAGTTATTTTAAAGGTCTAACGCACGCTGAAATCAGTACACTATTAAACACCCCGCTAGGCACCATCAAATCACATGCCAGACGCGCCATACAGGCTCTGCAGCAACTATTACCGAACGAGGACAGTCATGAACTCACATAGTGACGACCAATTAACCGATGAGCAAATAGGCATGCTCTCCAAAGCCGTTGACGCCCCCTTACCAAGCAGTGCTCAAAAAATGGACTTGTTTGCCCGTATTCAGGGCAGCATTCAAAAACCCGCACCTGAAGGTTCCATTACAGTGAGGGAGAACGATGCGGAATGGATTAACATTTTACCGTTAATCGACATTAAAATTTTACACGCCGATAAAGAACGCAACACCCAAATAGCCATTTGGCGACTACAGGCCGGAGCTAGCATACCGGGTCATAGCCATAGCAATGATGAAGAATGCTTAATGCTTGAAGGTGAGGCTCATTTTGGTGATCACTGCGTCCGTAGTGGCGACTTTCATCTCATAAAAGCGGGTTTTGAACACCCTGAAATCACCACGCAAACCGGTGCACTGGTTATGGTACGGGGGGAATATATGGAAGATTTAGCCGCTTAAATTAAGTTCACCCCAGAGAACCTGCCTCTAGGGTGATGCCCAAATATTTAGCTTTGAATAATACCGACCTCCGCCTGATTAGAACACTCGCTACCGCATTTTAATAACAACGTATTAAACAACCACCAGAAAACGGTAATCAATACTAAGGCGTATTCACAATATCCTTTTTCATTGGCCCAAGAACCGACAGTAACTCTTGTTGCTCAGCATCAGGCACTTTAAAGTGATTCAGAGTGACAACCAAGTCTTCCACTAACGCCGAAAAATGCGCTTCTTTTATCGAAAATTCATCATGTGCCGCTTTCATATCCCGGCCACTATATTTGCACGGCCCACCTGTTCCTGCACAAATTTGATCGACCAAATGTGATTTAAACTGGGGAATATCAATTCCCTCAAAAAAATCATTGATTCGGCTATCCGCAGCGACCCGTTCAACAAAATCATCCACCACGGCGACTAACGCAGGTTGCCCGCCTAAACGCGCATACAAGGAAGCCGGCTTAGGCGATATAAGGCTACAAGAGACCACCGTAAAAAGGCTCATACCCAACACGACCAAAAACAATTTTTTCACTTTTTTCTCCCAAATAAACAATGACAATAATCGATACGTTATACTGAACAATATAGATGCAATGAGACACAACTTATCATTACCCGCTCTTATTAAAAATAAGGTAAGATTTAGGCTTAACAACCCCAATTCAAAGAACTATGGCTAAAATTAAAAACCCAACAACCGGTGTCGAACTATCCTTACGAACCAATCATGTATTTGGTCGGGACAACAGCAGCGTAAACACCCTGCTAAACGAAAAAGACATCTCAAACATCCACGCCTCCATACGCTGGCAAGGATCCAGTTGGATGATTTACGATCATAGTCGCAATGGTACCTGGGTCAACGGCGAACACCTACATAATGCCAGCACAATCTTAATGCCTGATAATGACATCCGCTTTGGCTCTGCACCACGAACCACCTGGAAAGTGGTTGAACTAGCTCCTCCTCAAGCTGTATTAGTGCCTCTACAAGGCAACCAACCCGCTATCGAGCTAAAGCAAATACACGTACTACCCGATGCAGAAAACCCAGAGGTTTGTATCTTTTTAGCGGACGACCACTGGTCACGAGAAACAGACCATGGTGTGGTCGCCTTAAAAGATGGAGAAATCATCACTTGCGACCCATACTCTTGGCAGTATTTTAGCCCTCAGGCAGCTGACACGACCATTGGCTTAAACCAATATCGTCACATGACCATCGACGATATATTATTTTCATTTCAAGCAAGCTTAGATGAAGAGCATGTTGAAGCGATCATCAGTCAGCATGACAAAGAAATTAAGTTACAAGAACGGGTTCACCACTATTTACTGCTAACCCTAGCCAGGCAACGTCTAGAAGATGCTAAAAAAGGGATCGATCAAGATAACCAAGGTTGGTTAGATATGGGTTTGCTTGGAAAAATGCTTGGTTTAGAACTTAATCACATCAATATTCAAATTTTCCGCGCCCGAAAACAAATTGCAGACGCCATGCCAGAAGTGTTTAATTTATGCCAACTCGTTGAACGCAGACCTGGCAGCATTCGCTTCGGCCTCCCCTACTTCAAAGTCTTTAGAGGGGGCACTTTAGAAGGTGAGATCTTAAAAGGTTAAACGCAAACGACTTGCTAAGACCCAGATAACGCTTCCAACGTTTCATGCAAAATATCCACTAACTGGGCCTTATTCACCTCAGCTAAATCAATATCCAATGAAAATCCTGGGATTTTTTTCTGAATGATGACTTGGCTACCCGTTTTAGTGACGGCATACACTGGCACCGGGTTCTGCACCCCTTTAACCGTCACCTCCCCTTTACTATGGCAATTCACATCCCCTTTAACCAAACGATAGGTTGCATGAGACAAGTAAATATCTCCCGGAGTCGCGGCACTTTCCAAGCGACTGGCTAAATTCACGTTTGAACCAACCGCGGTATAGTCTAATTGAGCATCCCCCCCAAAATTACCCACCGTGCAATAACCCGAGTTAATCCCCATTCGAATATCTAATGTCTGGCAGATACCAAAGTCACACCATAATTTTTGTAAGTTGGGAAAGTGATCACGAATACTATTCGCCATTGTCACACAGGCAATCGCATCTTCCTTCTCGCCCTGACTATCTGGGTCACCAAAAAAGATCATGATGCCGTCACCCATAAACTTATCAACAGTACCACCATGCTCATGCGCTATGCGGGAAATTTCACCCAAATAATTATTCAATAAATATTCAATTTGCTCAGGCTCAGCGCGCTCAGAAAACGCCGTAAATCCGACCAGATCACAGAAGAACATACTCAAATGCCGCCGCCGTGTTTTTATCTCAACCGCTTCATTCGCATTGAATAGCTGAGCATATACTTGAGGGGATAAATATTTGGCAAGCTTGGTTGAGAGTACCGACAACTGGTCATTTTTTTCTTTCAGCAACTGCGCCTTATCATGCAAAACGCGGTTATTTTTTTCCACCATATTAGAGTGGCTTTGCACCATCGCCTCTTTTTCAGAGAGTACCGATAAATCATGCACATTAAGCACTAAATACTCCACGCCCGAAATAGTGCCTAAACTTAATGCAAATTCATATACCAACGGTTGAAACGCTTTTGGCTCAGGGTTTGCCGCTTGAATAATATAATAACCACGCTTTTGAATTCGTCGTATAATGGTTGAAATCTTGTGACCCGGCAGTAGTTGCTGCAATTGCTGACTAAGCTCAGGGGCAAACCATCGCTCAAAAATACCATTTTGAAACTGACGCTGAAAACCCTTCAAATCAAACAACGCAAACCCATGATCGACCCATTCAATATCAGGTAACAACAACCCATCGCTCATGAAGCGCCCCTCAAAATCTGAGGCCTAAAACGCGATACTCTCGCCAATATTGTCTTGATGTCATCATCCTCAACCTGGTTGTCTTCCAGTGTTTCCTCCAGTAATTCGACAACCTCATCAAAATCCTCTGGCTGAATATTTAAGTGCTGATGCGCTGCAGCCATACTTTCGGGTGTAATATTGGCCGTAGGCCCCCCTAAACTATGTGCTAAAAATAAAGTTTGGTGATTTGCCAAGCGTTGCATATTCACATCTATAAAAAAATGGCGAAGCCTCCTAGAGCGCTGAATCCGACTATAAAAATCAGCGACCAAAACGCTCACTGTAGAAAATCCACCATATTTTTCATATAAACTGGTCTTTTCTTTCGGCTTAATCACCCCGCCCACGAGCGTTGCTTCGCTCATGGTTGCTAGCAGCTCAAAATCTGAGATACGGACATTATCCCCACTATTCAACAGAACTTGATTGCCACGCCCTAATGCTGTTTTACTCTTGTTAACAAAAACACCATTCAAACTAATATCCGTCAAATAATAATGCTCATCTCGATACTCCACCACCATATGAGTCGATGAAAGAAGGCGATTTTCATCCGTTAATACCCAATCACATAAATCACTGCGACCAACAGTACCCCCTTGCTGATTAAAACAGTGAGACTGGTTGGTTATTTGAGTTAAAGGGATAGAGAGGTGGCGAACAATTTTAAGTGTTAACTGCATTTCGAGCGTCTCAAGAGAAATCTTACTTAATCAGTATAGACCAAGCTAACACTGCATAGATTTCAAAAATACGCCTTAGAAACAAAAGCAAAAAAAGAGATAAGTCGTGTTAAGTCTCTGATGACACAGAAAAACACAGAATCATTTGAAGGTGTGAAACAAGATTTGGATTGGAAACAGTGTGACCGTTGGAAGTAAAGTCTTGTATTGGGTGGTCAGAATGACCTAAGACTTAAAAAAATGGTGGGGCGTGAGCGACTCGAACGCTCGACCCTCGGCTTAAAAGGCCGGTGCTCTACCAACTGAGCTAACGCCCCAACGAGCGCTAATATTACCGGATTGATTTTAAATATCAAGCACTTTTTCTCAACTATATCGAGTCGGATCCACAACCCCTAAATTTTCAAAACCCAGGCGTCGAAACCGGCAAGAATCACACTGACCACACGCCTCTCCAGCCTCATTTGCACTGTAGCAAGAAACGGTGGCACTGTAGTCCACGCCTAGCTCAATCCCTGTTTTGATAATGTCCGCTTTAGAAAGATCTATCAGCGGCGTCTGAATCCGCATTTTATGCCCCTCAACACCGGCTTTTGTCGCAACATTGGCCAACTGAGTAAATGAATCTATAAATTCTGGCCGACAATCAGGGTAACCTGAATAATCCACCGCATTCACCCCGATAAAAATATCTTGCGCCTCTAGCACCTCAGCCCAACCTAGTGCCAATGATAAAAAAACAGTATTCCTTGCCGGTACATACGTCACAGGAATGCCTTCTTCATGGGTTTGTGGCACCTCAATACTGTCATCGGTTAAAGCAGAGCCGCCAATATCCCCCAGACCTAACAGGATCGTTTTATGCTCCGCGCCATAGGCCGCAGCAATAGCCGCCGCTGCATTTAATTCAGCACGATGGCGCTGACCATAATCAAAACTCATGCAGTAACATTCAAACCCTTGAGACTTGGCGATCGCCAACACGGTGGCCGAATCGAGACCGCCTGATAATAAAATGACTGCTTTTTGTAGAGTAGACATTGATGTCTCCTTTTATTTAAATTAATAAAATGCAAGGAAACATAATGCCCCTCACAGAACCGTACTTGAAGATTTCCCTCATACGGCTCTTCAACTTAAT
>JABHGC010000199.1 GCA_018672285.1 Methylococcales bacterium | reverse complement strand
TTCGCGGCAGTTCACAAATTAAATAGCCGGCCAAGAAAATGCTTAGGCTACAAAACACCTTATGAGGCTTTTGAAGAGCTCACTGGCATTAAACAAGAAAATTTAACCGGTCATGCACTTATGACTTGAATTCAGGAGATATTAAATTGATAGAGTTCATGGAAATGAACAATCTCTTGAATCACGTTAGGCATTGTTCTGCCGCGGTATTTTCGTCTTGACCCTTCTACGGTTGAATACTGACAAAAAGTACATTTAAAAGGACATGACCGCCCTGTTGAGATTGGTAACATTCGTGGGTTAACACGGGTTCTGGCGTGAAAATAATTGTCAGACTGATTCTGCATTGCAAAATAGTTTTTAACATCTGCCGCCTCATAATCAGGAAATGGTACCTCATCAAGCAATTTAATCGCTGTACGCAGCTTATTGTAAACGGCTTTTTCATCCTTCCAGTAAGCGATACCGAGTACTTTATCAAAATCCCCCCCACCCTTTATCTCATCTAATAATTCAAGAATGGTGTACTCACCTTCATCCATCACTGAAAAATCGGGCCTCAATCGCTCAAAAGCCGTCGGATCATTGGTCATAATACCACCACCACAAACGATGGGTGTATTCGGTGCAACAGCACGACATATCGCAATGGCATCTCTTAAAAAAATAAATTCTGCTGCCATTGCACCTAACGCAATCACATCGGGCTGACTTTTCAGTACTGCATTACGAATATATCGTTCCAAAACAACAGGTCCTGAATCACCACTCACGTCATAGCTCGTACTCACCCCTGTCACCTCATGCCCATTCGCAATTAACGACCCTGAGATGTATGCAAACCCTTGGGGCAAAAGATCAAGACAAGGTGGCGGTGATGGATAATTACTTTGAGGAACAACCAGTACAATTCGCATAAACAATACAACCTTAATTATAATTCTTAATAGCTGCTATTCAGCCAAATTATCAAATTCTTTTTTCAACAATAATGCTTTAACTTCATCAATATATCGACCTCTTACAATATGATAAGGATTATGCTCATCCATCTCATCAATGGCCGTCAGTTTCGTTCCAAAAGGTAAGCCGTATAACTGGCCTTTGTATTCTATAATTCGATGCTGTAAAAACTGGTTATCGCGAATAATGGCAGGCCACTCTTCTGCTATATCCACCACTAAAGGCCGCTTGCGATACTCATCAATCCGCTTAGCATAAACAGTGTCCTGCTCATAGTCGTAGCCGAGCCTATGCATAAAATCTTGAGGCAGCGCGTTAAATGCCGCTTGATGTTCCGGTGTAAATTTTTCTTTATAGGTACCGCACTGGCCTTTGAAAAAGGTATCACTATCGGTTTTAAATACTTGTTCACCTAGCGCATACGGATCACCAGGTGCATGCAATTTTAATTGCACCGACCAAATCAATTGCGCCTGAACGTCTTTATTTCCACCACCTTTGTGGCCGATTAACGCTTCAAAGGACAAAGGGATCACATTACCAAAGTCAAACCACGGGATGTAATCTACAATTCGATCTCGTATTGAACCTAGCAAATAAGGATCATCAATGAGCTTCATTAATCGTTGATCAAAGTCATCATGGGCAAAATAATTATAAAATGCCGTTCGACCTTTCTTATGGTAATAATTTGCCTCAGAGGTCACGACATCAGCAGGGTTTCGATAACCAAATAATACAGGTGTGTAATTGAATGGGTGGTTTCTATAACCAAAATCGCCCTTGTAAACACTTTCTACGAAGAAATGTTTTGCCCGAGTATGGGCATTAGAATACTCCACATAATACCATTCTCCCCCCTTGAGCTTTTCAGGGGTTGTACAACGAGCGGTATACCCTAAGGCCGCCGCAAGGGACATGACTAGATGCGTTCCACCTTTAGGAATGCCAATAAGATACAAAGGGATATTTTTATAATATTTGGCCGTGATCGGTGCAATGATAGACACCGAGTGATTATCCACATATTCCATCAGTAAATCAGATAACAAGGCGGGGTCATTTTCAAAAATAACGACCAGACCACCTTTTTTTTGATCTAGCGAATCAACCTTATCTACATTAGACAACTCATTCACTGCAGCTTCAAACGGTGCGCTAATAGCGGAACTACCACGGCTGTGAATGAGTAGTGGCAACCCATGATCGACCTGTATACCTGTTACAACGTCAAGATAAGCATTTAAATTATCTGCTTCTACAAAATGGAGTTTTTGCTGCATTCCCCGCAAACCTCTTATTATTATACGACCATCATCTGACGAACATTAACAATGCACAACCATGAGGTTGATAGTGGTTATAGGTTCTGCTCGATAAAGTGAAATTTTTCATGAAAAGATTTAGCCACATCCGGGTGTTTGTCTAACCGAAACTGGCTGATACTTTTTTTACTTAAGCTGGCCAGTGTTTTTTGCCACTCCCCCTCAGGTACATCCGATAGCGTATCCACCACATCCATTAAAAAATGATTCATCAACCCCATTTTCTCCTCAATAAACACCGAGAAATCATCTAGCAATTGATCATTTTTGAAATCTGCACGCTCAATTTGACTATATTCTTTTTTACCGAATCGTTTGAAATCATGATTCGTTTGGCTAATGTTCGACTTATTCCAATTGAATATTTGCATATTTTTATCCAACCCGTCGGTCAATACCTCCCCTCTATCGAGCGCTGCTTTCACCTTCTTCTGAAATTCAGAATATTCACTTTCTTTAAAATAAGTGATTCTTCCATAACCAAAAGCCTCCATATGCTTTTCTAAACCTGCATCACGGATAATGTCTAAATGCTCATTAACCAGCACCGACTTCCAGTCATCTGTTTTCCCCTTTTGCTTACCGGCTCTAAAATTAAAACCATGTGCACCCGTTAAATTTTTATAACCAATTTTTGACCATATAGCATCAGCCTCACCTTCAGCGATAGACATTCCTCGGCACTGTGCAATTTTTTGAATGGTCGGTACGGGCCTTTCAATAATATCTTCCCAACGAAACAGCTGATAAGCATCTTGCACTTCACTAAATTCATTTAAATAACCAGATAAATGCGTCGCTAATCCCTTAACCAGCTCTAGATCCGACAACCGAAATAAAGACGACTTTTCTCTCAAGTCACCCTCATCCCCAATGAAGCGCTTGATGTACTCCCCTGTAATGCTGTTAATAGAATAGGATGCAGAATAGATGGCTCCAACCGGATTTCGCATGGACGAAAATTTATTTAAATCTGCAAAATCAGGGTCTTCAGCCCATTTTTTGGGGTGATAATGAGAGTGCAGCCTGTCATGAAAATGCAGCATGAATTTGGGTAAATAGGTCAGTAGGGTAAAGTCACCTAGGTCTTTCACGCCCACATATTTTCGGACACACACTTGATTGGGGTTAGTTTGATCAACCCATTTAGGCCCCCCTAACAGGTGGTGAAAGGTGCCATTATAAATTACCTCATCACGCGGCACAGTTTGGCTGATGAAATCCATCATCGCATGATAAAGGTGCTCACTGGCCGGCCCCGCCAAAATATTTGCAGCACGCTGAGCCCTGCTATCAGCGTCATAAGGCACTCGGCCTAGCGCACCGAGAATATTAAGCAGTAGTGCAAACCCTGTTCTTGGCGCGCCAAGCACCAACATTTTTTGGTCAAATTTTTGTTGATTTTCAATCACTAGACTCAACTCTCTTTATTATTATTTTTAAGATAGGAGCGCATTCACCTATTCAATCCATTATCATAATTTCACCGCCATTTGCAAGATGAAGGCTGTATTATTTATAAGTGTCAAATAGTTGGTAACGTATTCAAATGGTATTTGATTTACTTAATCCATAGAAATGTTTCTATAAATTACCTATACTCAGCCATTGATTCTGTACAGCCCAATAATAAAAAATGCCCACATTACACGTATTAGATCCACTGCTTAAAAATATTGGCGGACACTTTTTAGGTCAACACGTTGCTTTATGGCACCTTTGCCAAAGCAAAGGGTTTGACATGGTGAGTTACACCCATATTGATGGGTGACCCAAAATCTATGCCAATCCCTGTTAAAATCACCAAGTTATTTGGCCAAAATATAATCCCGAATATTCCAAAACATTTTTCAACAGAGCTTAGTGCTGCAAATATTCAATGCTTACAAGACTTACAATCCATCGATCCAAGCGACTTTGCCGCTGATGACATTGTTTTTTTAACATCCCTTAACAGCACTCGTATCCTAGCCTACGGCCAATGGATCGAGCAAATTGCAAGCAGGCTTAAAGCCAAACTTGGGATATATGCAATCACCAGCTCCGAAGTTGACGACACCATTGGTCGAGAACTGAAAAGACAACACATCCCTCTCAGCGATGACTCATTTGAACAGCTTGATAAGACGACAACACCGAATGAATTAAAACGCTCAATGTACCGTTTTTTATTCAATAGCATCCCTAAAGACAAAGCGAGTCGATATAAAATATCCTGAATTCGTATGATAAGTGCATGACCTCTGGTCGTAGCTAAATAAAAACACCTATAGAGTAAAGTAAGACTCAGGTGTAAAGTAATAAGCTACCAAACACATTACAGAGGCCAATATGACCTATAAACACCTGAAT
>JABHGC010000209.1 GCA_018672285.1 Methylococcales bacterium | reverse complement strand
TTCGCGGCAGTTCACAAATTAAATAGCCGGCCAAGAAAATGCTTAGGCTACAAAACACCTTATGAGGCTTTTGAAGAGCTCACTGGCATTAAACAAGAAAATTTAACCGGTCATGCACTTATGACTTGAATTCAGGTTGTAAATATACTGTAGAAAGTCAAAAATAAAGTGTAGCATCAGTAGATCACTATAAGGCTAAATAAATCCAATGAAAAATTTATGGCAAGATGAGCAAGCAGCTAAATACACGGACGAGTTAGGGTTAAGAGTCTATACCTCAAGACTCTTGGGGCAGGACGCTTCTCTTGTGTTGCATGGCGGTGGTAATACTTCTGTTAAAATAACTGAAATAAACCTCGTTGGTGAAGAAGAAGAAATTTTATATGTAAAGGGTAGTGGTTGGGATTTGGAAACCATTGAGGCTGCTGGTTTTGCTCCGGTGAGAATGGCCCATTTGTTGAAATTAGCAAAGCTACCAAGCTTAACCGATGCACAAATGGTGAATGAGCTGAAAACCCAAATGACTAATAGCTCGGCGCCATCCCCTTCAGTTGAAACTATTTTACATGCGACACTACCTTATAAATATGTAGATCATACTCATGCCGATGCAGTGGTTACGGTTACCAATAATTCCGCTGGTCTAGAGCGTATTAAAGCCATTTACGGAGATGAAGTCGTCATCATTCCGTATATTATGCCAGGGTTTGATTTGGCAAAACGATGCGCTGAAATTTTTGAGGCAGATGCAACAGATAAAACGATTGGTATGGTGTTAATGAATCATGGCATGTTTTCATTTGCTGACACAGCCAAAGAATCATATGGCAGAATGATCTATTTGGTTGAAAAAGCCGAGGAATATTTAAAAAAAGAAAATGCTTGGGCGCTTCCCGAAGAGGCAGTGACAACGACCTCTTTTTATAGCTTAGAGCAAGCAGAGCTACGTCATTGGGTTTCTCAAGCTGCAGGTGCGCCAGTCATACTAGCAACAGACAGCAGTGAGCGCTGTTTACGCTTTGTGAAGCGAAATGACATTAAGCACATTTCACAGCAGGGTCCTGCAACGCCCGATCATGTCATTCGTACCAAGCAATTGCCGATGATATGTCATGAGCTTTCAGAATATATAAAAAATTATCAGTCTTACTTTGAAGCACATGCATCAACACCTCGGGATGGACAAGAGAAAACCATGCTGAATCCAACGCCTAAGGTTATTTTGAATAAGCAGCAAGGTTTAGTCGCGGTTGGTCAGTCTGTGAAAGAAGCTCAGATCGTTGCTGATATTTATCATCACACAATGGATATTATTGAGAGAGCAACCCTACTTGGTGGTTACCAAGCCTTACCTGATCAAGATATTTTTGATATGGAGTACTGGGAATTAGAACAAGCGAAACTGAAAAAATCGGGGTTTACACCAGAATTTGCAGGTGAAGTTGTTGTCATTAGTGGTGCGGCATCAGGGATTGGTAAAGCCTGCGTTGAGACATTTTTAGGGAAAGGGGCTGCAGTCATTGCGCTCGATTATGATCCATCTGTAACCTCTTTATTTGAGAGCGAAGCCTATCTAGGGTTGAATGTTGATGTGACTGACTCAGATGGTCTACAGCGATCTCTAGATGAGGGGGTCAAAGCATTTGGTGGGATTGATATGCTGATTTTAAATGCGGGGGTTTTCCCAGGTGGATGCCGTATTGATGCACTAAAAACGAATGAGTGGCGTAGGGTACTTGGGACAAACCTAGATGCGACGTTTGTTTTGATGAAGCTAGTACATCCTTATCTTAAACTGGCTCCCAATGGTGGTCGGGCGGTGGTCATTGGCTCTAAGAATGTGCCTGCCCCAGGCCCTGGTGCAGCGGCATATTCAGCCTCTAAGGCCGGTGTGAATCAGCTTGCACGTGTTGCGGCACTTGAATGGGGTGCTGACAATATTAGGGTAAACACGGTACATCCTAATGCCGTGTTTGATACAGGCCTTTGGACCGAATCTGTCTTGGCAGATCGAGCAGCGCATTATGGGTTAACGGTGGAGGAATATAAAAGCAATAATGTTTTAAAAACAGAGGTTACCTCAAGTGACGTCGCGGAGCTGACAGCTGCGATGTGTGGTGATTTATTTGCTAAAACGACGGGTGGGCAAGTCCCTATTGATGGCGGTAATTATCGCGTGATTTAATAAAGTCACTGTATTATGAAATGTTGTTATTGTTTGCTAGAGATATGCGCCGAATAATGACGGGGTTTACTGATTTGTCATCAAGCAAGGGGAAAAGAATGAAATTGGTCGTACTGGTGTTTGGAATGTTACTGCTCTCGTCTCCAATTCTTGCTGATGACACAGCGGATAAAAAAAATAAACTCCCACCTGGGTCATGGACAACAAGTTGTGACTTATCTAAAACCTCCATAGATGCTTTTTTACTCTCGTCTTGGTGTCAGCCTTATGGTCATCCAGCATCAATGGATATGCGTTATTGTGGGTTAGGTGTTGAGAACCAGAAAGGTTTATTGGTCTGTCAGGGCTATGATACTTATCCGAGAGGGGATTTTTTAAGTGCAGTGGTGAAGTCTCATAATGCCGGGAGTGGCCACTGGAAGATTGCTGTGAAACGTACCAATAGCGATGACGTTGTTCAGAACACATTGGTGGTGAGCTATTGTAAAAGTCGAACGTTTAAAAATGTGAATGGCATTATCAGTTGCGTAGGTCGGAATGACTTGGGTTGGTCATTTGCTGCCAGTTGTAAAAACATTTTTGTGAATCAAACCAAATACAATATTAAAGCAGAATGTAAAACCAAGAAAAATACTTGGGTATCGGTTGATTATGACTACACACAATGCCTGCAGCATGATGTGTTAAATAAAGATGGTGTTCTAACCTGTACTAAAAAATTATGGTGGCAAGACTAAGTTAAGCAGTAATTCGGTAGATTATGAGAATTTAATTGACTTGGCTGGTGATTTTAAATATACCTATATGAAATGTCAAAATGGCATCTAGAGTATGAATTCATTAGGGGGATTATGATGATCACTAAAATTGTGCAGGCATTATCGACTGAAAATGATGCAACCGTAAAACAGCGCGAGATGATCAGTTTTCAAGTCAGTGGTATGCGGATTGGTAAAATGCTCAATATCATGCGTATCAAACCAAGTTATTTTATTTCGCGTTTACCTATTTCTGTGATTAAACAGTGTATAAAAGCTTGCCATGGATGCCAGCAGAAAAAAGAATGCGGCGCATTGCTGAGAGGGGATACATGTGATGATCCTGCCTCGTTTTGCCCAAATCATACGCAGCTAAATAGATTGACCTAAATAATCTGCATACACTAAATACCTGAGAGGCCCACCTGCTTGTATTGCATTGAATGGGTAACAGGTGATGAGTAGCAATTGATGCTGTTGTAATGAATTTGAAAGTTGTACCTTACTACTATCAACGATTTTGATATCACTGACTTTGTATTGGTGTTGTTGCCCTTGAATGTCATCTATGGTGATGGCGTCACCTGATTGAATGTTTTGTAGTGTGCTGAAGTGCGTGTCTCTGTGTGCAGAAATAATGGTTGTTCCGTCTTCCCCTAGCGCTGCACTGCCACTGAGTTGACCTGGGCCGAAGGCCAATGTTCTGCCTGAACTGCCAGAGAGAACCAATAATGCAGGACGACCATTATGTAAATTTAATTTTGCAATAGGGTGCAGGTCTGCCCATGACCAAGGTTTCGTTGCCTTTCCTGTCGCTAATGTGGTTTGCCAAGCACCTTCTAAGAGCCATTGAGCGAGAGCGGCTTTTAGGTATATTTTTCCTGATTGGTAGCTGCTGAGTAATAGGATGATGACTAGAATGATTATTGTGTGATTTTTATTGATCGTCATTTTGAATCCCCTCGAAGTCGTTTTAGCCCTGCATCATTTTTAAGTGGGTTGCTGTCATACTGAGGTGATGTATCCGCGTGCTAACAGTACCTCAGTACAACACCCCACTTTTCCTTCTTTAACTATGTTGCTGTCTTCTTGTGTTGATAACGCCGTTTAGCACAAGTAATAGCAATGTGGTGGCGACGATGAGTAACCACAGAGGCCCATTTGTAGCTGTTGATGGAAATGCAAAAGTGGTTTTACTTGTCATGCCATGAGGTCGGTTTAGTGCGACTGTTTGCGCTTTACTTACCGCCTCCACAGGTTTGACAGCAGACGTTTTATCGACTGCAACAAGGCTAGTAAATTGGCTGACTAAATGGTGTTGAAGGGCAATGTTGGTGATTTCTTGTTTAACATCGTTACTGCCTGAACGACTATGCATTTGTTCTGTGAGCGCTTCAATTTTTGCTCTTGCCCACCTAACATCAACACCCGGTGCATTTTTCCCTTGGTTAACACTTAATGACGCTTGCCACTGTGTCTGGTTTCTAATGCCTTGAATGGTGACTTTTTGGTCCTTCTTTGCCGTTTTTGCAACGAGTATTAACGGCTCATTGGCGTATAAATCAGGAATATTTTTTGGCCAAACGTCAACTTCATCGTTATCCCAAATGGCCATTAAATTACTCATGACCGGTGTTTTGAGTTTGTTGAGCAAACGCTGCATTTTTTGTTTCACTTCTGTGGTATCACCAATATAGGTAAAGGTGCCACGACCGTATTTAGCGGCTTTATTCATAAAGTGGCTATTAGGTGCAGAGCCAATACCAACGGTGAATAACCGGCTTTTACCTAAGCGTGCTTTAATCATTTCAAACAATTGGGCTTCATTATTGACAGCGCCATCAGTCATGAAAATAATTTGCCTGATGTGCTGGTCAGAATAATTTTCATTCAAGGCTAAATTAAGTGCCCGAGCCATTTCAGTGCCCCCGTTAGCATCCAATTTATCAATGAAGGACAGTGCTTGTGGCCGTGTTTCTGGGTTGATAGGTTGTGCTGTTGAAAACAGTGGTTTGGCTTGGTCGTTAAATTCAATAATATTGAAGCGATCGCCACTTTGTAATTGTTCTATGGCCGTCTTGGCCGATGCTTTGGCTTGCGACATAGAGTCACCATGCATGGAGCCTGAGGTGTCGATCACTAAAACCAATTCTCTAGGCAGAGGCTGTTGGGTGCTGTCTTCAGGTGGCATCAGCATGATCAGGTGATAGTTCATCTCATCGATTGTGTTACTAAACAGAGCTGCTTGTGGTGCAGATTGTGCTTTTGCAGACCAAGTGAGTACAAAGTCTCGATCTGCATAATTAACGCCGGTTAACTCAATCAGTTGCTCACCAAAGGCAATGGGTGTCTTACTGATACTGTGAAAAGGGCTGTTGAGCTGGGTGATTTCAAAGCCTGAGTTTAAGTGAACTCGAATAGTGATCGGGTTTACTTTTTCAGTTTCATCCTCATCGGACACAACGGTGGTATTGATTTCAATATTTTTGTTGTCGTTATTCCAGCCCGAGTCAGCAAAGCTAATGTCCTGTTTGATGGTTTGTGTCGCCGGGTTATACCGTGGCGTAATGGCGGTAGGTATCCGCAGTGAAAATTGCTTGTCCCGAAAGAGTAAAGTTTGTTGATACTCTATTTTAATCATGATGGTTTCACCGGGGCCAATGTTGGCGATTTTATTGGTGAATAAATTGGGGCGTTGTTGCTCTACTAAGCTGGCCTTGTGTCCTTGGCGTTGCGCTGTTTGATAGGTTTTCTGGGCTTGTTCTTTGGTTTGAATTTCACCCACAATGCGACGTTCTCCGATTTGCATGGTTAAATGATCCACTGCAGCATCTTCTGGCAAGGGGTACACATATAGCCCATCAGACCAATGTTGACTGTCGTTAATAAATGTTTGGGTTACCGTGACTCTTGCAAGCAAGCCACTAATGCTTACCTGAAAATCAGAATTAACCGTTAAGGCTGGAAGGCTACCATTCTCAGCGGCTAATAACAGTTCTCCGTGGGGTGTATGCTCTTCGGCAGAAGCAAAAGGTATTGTAAAAATAAAAGGTATTGTAAAAATAAAAGCCAGTAACCAAGTTAGTCGGGTAGGCATGTGATGAGCTCCTCTTTTAACCACGGGGTGTGGTTGTCTGTCATTCAGTACAACAAACAGAAAAGTCGAGGAGTGGGCAAAAAAAGGGTAGTTTCTGAGCAATTATGGCGAAAAAAGGGCAGTTACTTTAAAACCTATAATTCTATGCGTCTTAATTTTTGGGCAAAAGTTTGAGGTTTATAAAACTTGAATTCATAACGGCCAAAGTCGCCCCGGTCGTTATCGACGATTTGTATTTCCTCATCTGGCTCTAGTGGCTTGCCATTGACGGATGTGCCATTGGTAGAGCCACAATCTTGAACCCAGTATTGGCCTGAGTCTAAACGAATTTTAGAATGCAGTTTTGAAATGGCTAAATCAGGAATCACCAAATCATTGCTAGATTCCCGGCCAACGGTAAATACCGTATTGTCGGGATTAGTGGCAAACATCCCCTTTAACAATGGATAAATGGCATTTTGTGAAATTTCTTCCAGTACATCGTCAGTGACTGCAGATGGGTTAAACATTTGAGTGCTTTGTGGTACTTGTGATTTTGAGCGGATGATACCCGGTTTGACAGCAGAGCCTGCAATCACTGGAGCGGTTAGAAAAGTTTCAAACTCTAATTGTTTATGCGTTTTTGCAAGCTCTACTAAGAGTTCAAAGTCCACTCTGCCAGCATTGCTGAGCATGGTTTTGATGTCATCGGGGAGGGGTAAAGCATTGCTGTTATTGGCTTTCTTTTTCCCCGTTTTTTTAGATTTTGCTTTTTTGCTGTTTGTTTTGCTTTTCTTGTTGGACTTCTTGGGTTGCTCTTCTGCTTTTTTCTTACCCAATAAATTGTTGAAGAAACCCATGTTCTTAACCCTATGATTGACTCTATACAGATAATCATAGGTGAAAAGTGTGGAAATTACAGAGCTAGTGTGTAAATTTTCTGAGTGAAGGTCGGTATTGTTTGGAGAGTTCATGCTCACTCCCCAATAATTGAAAAATACGTAACATTGATTTACGGGGGAAATGTTGTTCAAAGGTTGGGTCTTGATCCATCATTTTATCCATTAACATCAATGCTTTGTCGTGTTCCTGGGTTAATGTGTAATGGGCTGATAATTGGCGTAAAAGCACCATGTTGTCAGGGTCTGCACTGTGTTGCTGAATCAGTAAATCTGGGTCATCAAATTCATCGGTGACGGCTAAAAAGCTCAGTTCATTTTCGAGCTGTTCTATTTCTAAATATTGTCGGATGTCTTTAGGCAGTGATTCAATGAGTGCTAAGGCATCTTTGTTGCGCCCATCGTGTTTTAACAGTTTGCAAATCGCAACGGGTAATCGGGGGTTTTCTGGGTCTTCTATAATGGCCTCAGTGATCATGCTGTAGGCTTGTTCTTGCAGGCCTTGGCTGTATTGCTCAATGGCTTTGTTTAACACTTCATCAGAAGGTCTGGCGACATGTTTTGAGACCAAAACCTGTAATTCCGTTTCCGACTGATAGCCGTAAGCCGTTTCTATGACTTGGCCAAAGCGGAACAGTTTCAGTGTGGGCACACTGGTGATGCCATATTCCCTGGGAATAAACGCTTCAGTTTTGGTGTCGATATTGACCAGCAAAAGTTTACCTGCATGGTCATGGACTAATTTGTCCAGTAGTGGGTATTGGCGTAGGCAAGGGCCTGATTTTTTAGACCAAAAATTGACGAGTATTGGCCCACGATGAGAATTTTCAATGACCATTTCTTGAAAATTATCACGATTTGAGGTGTGGATATAGGGGGATTGGATACTGTCGATCATATGGCCTTACCAGAAAGCAAAGAGGCCTATTGTAGCGTTAAATAAGGGGGTAACGCATACGCAAAAAAAATACGGTTTAGGCAGCTACTTTTTCAGCAACAGGGTGAGCGGTTGCGATTTTCATAGGGGCAATTTTAAGTGCCATCACAGGTGCTAAATGATCTGTCTTGATTTTCATTTTAGATTTCATTTTAGATTTCATTTTGATTTTCATCGGTATCGCTCCTGTGTTTTATTAATAATGCCAACTCACATTAGAAAAGTCTTCTATTCTCCGACCAGTGGACAATTTGTCGGGTATCAGTGGCATTGCTGACAACAATCCTTGGCTGTCAGTCAATTCAACAGTTAATATGGGCTTCTTTGTGCAGGGAGTCAACATGGCTTACGAATACGGTTCGAATGATCTTGGTATTAAAAACCCTTTTAGAGTCGAGGGGTTAGTGCGCGGCATCCAAGGTTTTTTGATTTCAGGACTGGGTATTTATGGCTTACTTCAAGTAAAACCACTCGTTGCATCCGGTGATAAAATTGATGCTTGGCTCACGATGGGCATCTGCATTGCTTTGTTGGTGATGGGCTTAACGGCGTTATTCCGTGGCACATTCCAAATGTTACGCTTTTTTGTGGGTCGTGGTGCTCCAACCTCATTAGCGCAAAATTTCGCCAAAAGTGAAAAGCACATTGTTGAAAACGATACCGCGTACCGCAGCCAAGATCTTGAGCAAATGTTACAAGGGCGGAAAAACCTCACCTTTACTGAGCCAGTGGGTTTTCTCGCGCACTTGTTACACACGGTATTTCCCAACTTACTTTTTTTGCCTTATCTATATAGAAACATTGCTCAAAACATCGCCTCGGCTGTGACTAAGACCATGTTGGCGTTTCTCTGTTTTGCACTGGCGTGGTTTTCAGCCGAAACAGGATTAACCGATATTGGAGAAACCCCCGTATTAGATTGGTTGGTTTTGGTGCTGGCTATTTATTTAGTGATGATATGGTGGCGGATCAGGCAACCGCTGCGCCGCAACTTAATCCAACATGCTGAAGTGATGAGCATCAAACAATTGGTCTTTTTAGTGACCATTGCCGCATTATTGCCCGTGGGCTTGAGCCTATTGCACCATGAAGTGTATTCGCTACCTGCGATGTCATTTGATGCCGGACAATACATTACTTTGGTTTGTGTGTTGGCCGCGATTACAGTGGTGACATTTGGTTGGATGTTGCGGTGCAGGGCCTCAGTAGCCGACCCTGTGACCGATGTATCTGAAAAGCGGGATAACTGGCAGGAAAGTGTTCACCCTCAAGAAATATTTATTAACTTTGAAACCATTGTGATGGCGAACCGGCGTTACAGAGAAGTACCGAACCGAATTTACCGAGAGTTTGATGCCAACCTAATCGAAGAAGGCAGTAATGATAAAGGGCGATTTGATGGCCAAATGATTCAAGAAACTCAGCCTCAATACCGTAATGTCCCCATTCATTGGACCTCCCATATCTTAAAATGGGTGATGACGGTTGCAGGGCATGGCTTATTAGTGACCTCCGCTTTTTTATTATTTTTTGCCACCGATTCAATCGCCCAAGTAATTGATGTCATAGAATTTTTACCGTCTTTTATCTCGGTTGCAGAAAACGCATTGGATGACCTTTTACTCTTGAGCATTTTATGGCTGTTTGGTCGAGTCTGGGCCAATACGGTTCACGCCTTTTGGGCTGAAATGCAGTTTGATTCATTATTGGTGTATTTTCACTGCCAAGGGACCTATACCGAGTCTAAAATTTCAACGGGAACCAGCATATACGACAGCACCCGTTCAGAGAATACGGTGGTACGTTCAAGCATGACGCCATGGATATTAGTGAGCCATGTGACCACATCCACTTTTGTGGAGAGTGGTCAGCGCAATATGGAGTTTCCTCGGCATATTTTGAGCCTTCATAGTGCTGAGGCTGAGCTTGGTGCAATCAATAAAGAAATTCGCAGCTTTTTAGGTGAGCGTGAAGCAATTGCGGCTGTTAGTAATGAAAAAGACTTACAAGCAGCATCTAAAATGTTTCAAATCAATCAGCAGTCTAGAGCGCTGGACCAATCCAAACCAACGCCACCTGTCCATTTGAACCAAGATGAAGCGCAAACCTTTGTTGGGGATGATACCGTGACGCCTAGTGATGACACACAGTAATTGATCGCATAAATCAGTGAACATTTTATTACTTTCTGCGTATCACACAGCAAGTCATCGTTCATGGTGTGAGGGTTTGTTGCGACACTTGCCTGAGCATGAATGGACGTTACTTTCATTGCCTGGGCGATACTTTCAGTGGCGTATTCGGGGGAACCCATTAAGCTGGCGATACCACCCGGCATTACAGCAACAATATGATTTAGTGATTGCCACCTCAATGGTTGATTTGGCGACGTTAAAGGGAACAAACCCTCAATTAGCCAAAACCCCATCCTTATTGTATGTGCATGAAAATCAATTTGCATACCCTGTGAGTGATCAACAAAAACAGTGTGTAGAGCCTCTTATGGTGAATTTATACAATTTGTTGGCAGCGACGAAAGTGGTTTTTAATTCTGAGTTTAATCGAAAAAGTTGTATGGAAGGGTTATCCGTATTTTTGAAAAAAATGCCAGACCATCTCCCTCAGGGTATAAGCGATGAAATTGACGCGAAATCCTCTGTCATTCCAGTTCCAATTGAACATGAGGCGTTACCAGCTCGTGAGCAAAACCTGCTCGCGCAAAAACCGTTCACGATTGTGTGGAATCATCGCTGGGAATACGACAAAGGCCCTGAGCGATTATTGGCCATTATGCACTGTGTAGAGGCGCGAAACTTAAATGTGCACTGGGCAATTGTTGGAGAACAGTTTAGGCAAATACCAACAGCGATGAAGCAAATACAGCAGCAATTTTCCACAAGCTTGAAACAATACGGCTATTTACCGAGTCGAGATGAGTATCTTCAGTGTTTAGCCCAGAGCCAAATGGTCTTGTCAACAGCGATTCACGAGTTTCAAGGGTTGGCTGTGATGGAGGCTGTGGCGCAAGGGGCAGTGCCTCTGGTTCCTAACCGGTTGTCATACCCACACTATTTTTCACAGGAGTATCAATATTCATCGCATGAGAACATTGAGGTAGAGGCCAATAATGCAGCTGACTGTATTGTTAAATCCGTTGAGAGCAGGTTAAGTGGTAACTCCGGGTGTGTACCCGATGTGAGCCACTATTTTTGGTCTCAGCAAAAACAAGTTTATGAGCTGATGATACAAAGCCTGGTTGAAAGAGAGTAAGCGTTCACTCAAGAACGCTATTGACCCATACTGTTTAAATCCGAAGTTAAAAAATTTTGGCCAAATTTTTCTTTCCAGAGTCGTGGCGTTAGTTCGTGAACTTTAGCTGCAGGATGAGTGCCAACCCTCTGCAAAACATCTACCAAATATCGGTAAGGGTCAACTTCTTGTATTCGGCAAGTGACGATCAGTGATTGG
>JABHGC010000192.1 GCA_018672285.1 Methylococcales bacterium | reverse complement strand
TTCGCGGCAGTTCACAAATTAAATAGCCGGCCAAGAAAATGCTTAGGCTACAAAACACCTTATGAGGCTTTTGAAGAGCTCACTGGCATTAAACAAGAAAATTTAACCGGTCATGCACTTATGACTTGAATTCAGGTTGTACTGATTAGCTTGGGTGTGGAATCAATTTGGTTGCAGCGTTTCTCTTTCGTCAGTGTTGGTTTTTTAGCACTATGCTTAATGTTTTATATTTCTGCAATGGCAAAAATCGAACCCTCTAAGCCTAATATTTTGGTTTTAGTGCTATTTTTCATCTGCCAATTATTTTGTGCAGTGACGGATTCCGGTAGTTGGTTCTTAATTATTCAAGTGATGAGCATGTTACTCGTTTTAGCGCTAGTTGGGTTTATGTTGCATATTGGATACAAAGCTCGAAAACACAATAACGGGGCTTTAATGCTAGTGATGATGGGTATTATATTATTATCTGTTAGCGTTTTATTGTATTTATTATTAGATGATTTAATGGTTGGTTTTATGCGTGTGGATGAATTGGGGTTTGTGCTTTTTCTTATCGCACTGTGTATCGCATATCCTTTACGTTTAATGGTCATTCAACAACAATTAAGAGAGTTAGGTTTACGAATTTCAGATACAACAGAAAATGAGCGAACACGTTTAGCAAGAGAGCTACATGATGGTGTTAATCAGCGGTTAGCGGCCACGAGGATGTATGCTCAAATGT
The DNA here is from genome assembly GCA_018672285.1 of Methylococcales bacterium. Taxonomy (GTDB): domain Bacteria; phylum Pseudomonadota; class Gammaproteobacteria; order JABHGC01; family JABHGC01; genus JABHGC01. The sequence continues at coordinate 1,695 of JABHGC010000192.1, read as the reverse complement.
TTGAATCAACCCATTCAACAAAACCTGAGATAAGTGATGCTTTGTTGAAAGTGATGGGTGAAATGTCAACCATTGTCAAAGGTTTGCATTCTCACACATTGACGAGTATCGGCTTAACTAAGGCTATTCAAGACGACATCAACGCACAAAACATGTTGGATAATACTGACATCACCTTGGAAGTCGATGGTGATGTTGATTCTATTAATGAGAGTATTGCACTGCATTTGTATCGACTTTTTCAGGAGTGTATTAGTAATGCTAAGCGTCACGGGTTGGCAGAACATATTTTAGTGAATCTTCAACTGAGAAAAAATAGAGTGACCATGATCATTTCAGATGATGGGAGTGGTTTCGATGTTGTGGAAGGCGCACAGCGTAGTGGGGCTCACTATGGTCTATTGAACATGCAAGAACGGGTTGACTTATTAGAAGGTCGGCTGTCTTTTTCAGAACGGCAGCCTACTGGAACGGTTATTACCATTGAGGTGAAAAACCATGCTTGATATTAACATCTTGGTCATTGACGATCACCAACTTTTCCGCGAAGCAATTGTGACTAAGCTGGAGCAAGAAGAAGCGTTTAATGTGATTGGTCAGTTAGATAATGCAGTGGATGCGTTAATTTTTGCCAAACAACATAATCCAGATATTATTTTAATGGACATCAATCTAGAAGGTATGGATGGCTTAGAGGCGACTAAGTTGCTGAAAAGTGCTGAAATTGAATGTAAAGTGATTATCTTAAGTATGCACAGTGATGATCATCATATTGGCATGGCGCTTTCTCTTGGGGTGTGGGGGTATATCCGAAAGCAAGAAGCGTTTGACGATTTAATCACAGCCATTCGTCATGTCTATGTCAATAAACGTTACTATAGCCCCTCCCTTAATATAGACCCTAAATTACACCGGCCTAAAAAGGCAGTAGAGGGTGTGCAATTATCGGATAGAGAAAGAGAAATTGTCATTTTTGTGGCAAAAGGGCTCTCCAATAGTGATATTGCAAAACTGGTGAATCTATCTAAGCGGACAGTAGAAACCCACAGGCTAAAAATTAATCGCAAACTAGGGACGGGCAATGTTGCAGATTTAACTCGGTATGCGATACGGCAAGGATTGATTACTCCATAGCGTCATGACTTAAAACAAGTAAAGACTCAATTTGTTTACCCTTTAACGGCTTAGGGTGAGGTAGTGAGTGTTTATGAGTAAAAGTTGACCGTATGGTAAAAAATAAGTAAATTGTTAGTGACTTCGTATTATTTTAAGGGTGGCTAACAATGAAAACCGTATCGGACCTTGTAACTTCTTTTACTTTGCCTGCGATTGATGGCAAGACTTTCGATTTGTCATCACTTAAGGGGAAAAGGTACTTGCTGGTCTTTTTCCGCTTTGCTTCATGTCCATTCTGTAACTTGAGAGTGCATGAATTGGTCAAGCGCTACCAGGAGTTTGGACAAAACTTTACCGTGGTCGCGGTATTTGATTCCTCCCTAGAGAATTTACAAAAATATGCGGCGAAACATCACTCTACATTCCCTATTGTGGCTGATTGCGTATTCCGGTGAAGATGAACACCGATTCCGGCGGAAGGTGAACACCTTCTCAGTCCTTAAGCATCGGTTTGTATTTTTTAACCCAGGTGTTCATCTTCAGTCAATGCAAATTTAGTTTTTCTCATCGATTCCCCTT
>JABHGC010000132.1 GCA_018672285.1 Methylococcales bacterium | reverse complement strand
TATTTATACGATGGCAATTTGAGAAATCAGGAAATATTTGGCTAAATTATACGATGAGTAATTCTGGAATTTATACGATGGGAGTGTTGGAAACAACAACTGACCCTATTCCCAGCGCTTTCATTGGGGTCTTTTTCTAAAGAGACCTTACTCATGCTGTCAAAGCACACCGAGGCAAAGGGGGGCAGTGTGGCCATCGATGAAACCGCTTCTCAGTCGCTTAATCGAATGCCACCGTCACAGGCGTTAATTGGGCAACTGCAAATGACGACATTATTTTATCTCAATATTGTGGTGCTCAGTGTGATTTGGGTGATGTCGGGTGTCAGTTCATTGCTGAGCTTTGAGCAAAGCCAAGTGCTGGTTCAGGCGGTAGGTCTACCAAACCAATTGGGTGATGCTGCGATTGTGGTGGCTTCAATGGGTGATATTGTATTGGGTTTGCTAATGTGGTTTTCAGGGCTTAGACGTTGGGTTTTATATACTCAATTTGTTGTGATTGCGGTGTATAGCATTATTATTGCTATTTTCTTGCCTGAATTTTGGTTGCACCCATTTACTCCTATCATAAAAAATTTAGCCATGATTGTGCTAGGGCTGTATTTAGTTGTGGGAGAGTCTAAGTAAGGCAAAAAAATGCCCTAAACTGATGATCAGAAAAGGGCATTTTTTATACGAATGGTGTTAGTTGACCATTGTGGTGAGGTTACTCATCATCTTCTGTTTGTTCGTTTTCAATAGGCACGTCAGGATCATTACCCCACTCAGAATAAGCCGCTGGATAGGCTGTAAGGTTCTCATAGCCTAATTTTTTCAGCACATAAAAGGTATGTGATGAGCGGGTATGGGTTTGGCAATACACGATGACGTTTTTATCTTTAGTGATACCTCGGTCATCCAGCATTTTTTGTAATTCTTCATCTGGACGGAAGGTGGCGTGATTGTCCACATCCACGGCATCTTCCCAGTTCATGTGTTTGGCACCAGGGATACGACCCCCTCGGTCACACATTAACAACTCATTATCAAATTCTTCCTCCAAGCGCACATCTAAAAGTACGGTATCATCGTCATCTAAACGGCTGAGAATTTCATCTTTAGTGACCATGCCAGTATCAGTACGTTTGGCGATGTAGTTGGTGGACTCTTTAAAGTACTCTTTTTCAGAGACGTCAAATTTTGCAGCCTTCCAAGCAGATAATCCACCATTAAGATAGGAGTAGTTGGTATGACCCAAGGCTTCTAATGTCCATAAGAAACGGGTAGCCATTGGTCCGCCTTGGCGGTCATATGCGACAACATGGTGTTCAGGTCGTAAACCCAATACCGCCATAGCGCGAGATAATTCTGAATCAGAAGGAATATCGCAATCACAGTTGTCGTGTTGATACAAAATACTGGGGAAGTTGAGTCGGACTGCATTCGGAATATGGCCATTGTTATAGATGTTTTGCAGTGATAAATCGACCAAGATAAGATTTTTCTCACCCATTTTGGCTTTTAGTTCTTCAGGGCTAACGATGAGAGGTAACAGGTTATTCTCAGGATCTGAGCCTTGGCCTCTATCATGTAATGGTTTGCTTTCGGTTACGTTAACTTCAACGCTGGCATCTGCAGACCATTGTGACCAACTGCCGGCATACGCACTGACATCATATCCCAAGGATTTTAAAACCACATAGGTATGGCTAGAAAGTAAGTGTGATTGGCAATACACCACAATTTTTTTCTTACCAACAATCCGATTAATCAATAAGATTTTTTTAATCTCGGCAACACTAATAATGCGGTTAAAGTTGTCGGGATCAATAAACTGTTTCCAGTTAATATTTCGTGCGCTGGGAATATGGCCTGCTTTTTTGGCCTTACCAACGACCTTTTTACCCTGATATTCTTCTTCAGAACGGGTGTCGAGCAGAATATTTTTAGAATTGAGAATGTGCTCCATTACAAAGTTTTTATTGGTTGCAACAGACTCATTATATTCAATGGTGTAGGCAGTCGGTGTGTTGGTGTTGGTCGACTCTGTTGTGTCGTAGCCCTTGCTCATCCAATGAGAATAGCCGCCATCAATCAGGGAGGCATTGGTATGATTAAAGGCGTGTAGTGTCCAGATGAGTCTACATGCTCTGGCATTGTTACTGCCATCGTAGACAAAAATGGGCTTTTCGCGGTCAATACCTGCTTCCGAGAAGAGTTCTACAATGCGCTCATCTTCTGCGATGGCACCTTCAACATCGCCTCTAGACACCACAAACTCAGAGTAGGGAAGGTTAACCGCACCATTTATATGGCCTTCATCGTATTGTTCAGGGGTTCCGACATCAACAATGACCTTATCTAACTGGCTGTGTACATCTTCGGGTTGAACGATCAAGGTAGCATCAGACATAAAAAGTTCCTATTGAATATTTTGAGATTGGCGTAGTTATCCAATAAGTATATGTCATATCCGCATAAAAACTAGGTGAAGTTATTGGCAAGAGTAAGATGTACCTGTTTTTTCTTAAGATGTTGATTTTAATGTAATATATTGAGGATTTATGGTGTTAGCTTGTTGGGCGCTGGGCATCTTTGTCGACAGCGTAATAGGACGTTTTAATACAGTTTTCTCCCTGAGATTTTGCTTTATATAAAGCAATATCGACTCGGTGAGTGACTTGGTCACGGTTTTCATTTTCTATCCAATTACGTTCGGCAATACCAAAGCTGCACGTGACCTTGCCGACAGATGCAAAAGTGTGAGCACTGATGGCCGTGCGAAGAGACTCGGTTTTCTCTTCAGCATCACTTAACCCGGCATTCGGTAGTAAGACCATAAACTCTTCTCCGCCCCAGCGAGCAATAATATCAGAGTCTCGGCAATTGGCTTTAATCATGGCAGCAATGGTGATGAGTACGTTATCGCCCACCGAGTGGCCGTATTGATCATTAATTTTTTTAAAATGATCAATGTCTAATTGAATGAGAGAAAATGTTTTTTTATAGCGGTTACAGCGCGCTAATTCATGCTCTAACGTATCGTTTAAAAAGCGGCGATTAAATAGTTTTGTTAACGAGTCAGTAGTGGATTGAACGGCAAGTGCTTGGGTAATTTCGCCGTTTTTTGCAATTAAAAAACCCAGCGCAATACTGGCTAAGGTGGGGAAGATAAACCAAGCAAGGTGTAGTTCAAATTTCACAGTGAATAGGTGTAATGCTCCTGCAATGGCATTCATGGCCAACAAAGTAATGATAATGGAACGAAGATAGAGCTTACTACGAGACGACATAATGTTCCTATTACACAGACGGGCCTGTTCTTTTCTCAATAATACATCATAATTATAGCGAATTGTGTGTAACTCGGAATAATAACTATGAAAGCAAAAGACTCAATCCCAGCAGAAGTAGTGTCTAAATTGATGCAGATGGATCCTCTAGGCATGGATAAATCGTCCATTGATCAAGATTTTCGCCGTTACTTTAGTTGTACCTTAGGTCGCGACAGTGAGCATCGAGACAATTACTACATGTACGAGGCACTCGCGTATTCAATCCGTGACCGGTTAATGGAGCGTTGGAGAAAAACCCGTGATACCTATGAAAATAACAATGCCCGTAGAACCTGTTACTTATCACTAGAGTTTCTAATGGGCAGAGCGCTTGGTAATGCCAGTCTTAACTTAGGGTTAGACAGTGTTAGCAAAGAAATGTTGCATGATTATGGCCTGAAACTCGAAGATGTGGCAGACAGTGAGCATGATGCCGGTTTAGGTAATGGCGGTTTAGGGCGCCTGGCAGCCTGTTTCTTAGACAGTTGTGCCACGCTGCAACTGCCCGTTGTCGGTTATGGCTTGCGTTATGACTATGGCATGTTTAGGCAAGAAATTAGAGATGGTTTTCAGCAAGAAGAACCTGATCATTGGTTGCGTGATGGAAATCCTTGGGAATTAGAACGCCCTGAGATTACCCAACGGATTAAATTTGGTGGTTTTACTGAGTTTTATAAAGATGATTCGGGTGTGATGCGAGTGCGTTGGAACTCGTCTCAAGATGTTGTAGCCGTAGCTTATGATATTCCTGTACCCGGTTACCGCAATGATACGGTGAATACTTTACGATTATGGAAATCAACGGCGACAGATGAATTTGATTTAGACGAATTTAATGCCGGAGATTATGCTGAAGCTGTGGCTTCTAAAAATGAAGCTGAACACATAACAATGGTGTTATACCCCAATGACTCTAGTGAAAATGGCAAAGAGCTACGCCTCAGGCAGCAATACTTTTTAGCTTCAGCGAGTTTAAAAGATGTCTTAAGACAATGGACATCGAGCCATCAAGATTTTACCGGTTTTGAAGATCAGTATTGTTTTCAGTTAAATGATACGCACCCGAGTATTGCCGTTGCAGAGTTGATGCGAATATTAGTGGATGACTATCGCTTAAGTTGGGATAGGGCATGGCAAATTGTGACCAAAACGATGGCTTATACCAACCATACCTTGTTACCTGAGGCGTTAGAAAAATGGCCTGTACATTTATTCAATTCTTTGTTGCCCCGTTTACTCGACATTATTTATGAAATTAATGCCCGATTTTTAGCTGACGTTGCAAGCCATTGGCCTGGAGATACCGAACGCCAGCGCCGTATGTCGATAATAGAAGAAGGGGGGGAGCCTATGGTACGGATGGCTCACTTAGCGATTGTGGGCAGTTATTCGATTAACGGCGTTGCCGCTTTACATTCGCAACTGCTCATTGATGGTTTGTTTCAAGATTTTAATGCACTTTGGCCGAATAAATTTAACAACAAAACCAATGGCGTGACCCAACGTCGGTGGTTACATCTGTGTAACCCTGCATTGAGTGATTTAATCAGTCATCATATCGGATCAGAATGGGTAACCGATTTAGACCAATTGAAGAAACTGAAAGTGTTGGGCAAAAAGGCGAAATTTAGAACCGAATGGCATGAGGTTAAGCAGCTCAATAAGCAACGCTTAGCCGATTTAGTCCAACAAGAATGTGGTGTTACTTTTGATACCTCGGCATTATTTGATGTGCAGGTAAAGCGTATTCATGAGTATAAACGTCAGTTACTCAACATATTGCATGTTATTCACTTATATAACCGAATTAAGAAGGGTGATACTAAGAATTGGACCAATCGTTGTGTTTTAATTGGCGGTAAAGCAGCACCTGGTTATGCCATGGCGAAATTGATTATCAAGCTGGTGAGCAATGTCGCCAGTGTGGTCAATCAAGACCCCGACGTTGGTGATAAATTGAAGCTGGTATTTTTCCCGAATTACCGAGTGTCAGCAATGGAGATTATTACCCCAGGGGCTGATTTGTCTGAGCAAATATCTACCGCCGGTAAAGAAGCCTCCGGTACGGGCAACATGAAGTTTATGATGAATGGTGCGGTGACCATCGGTACCTTAGATGGCGCTAATATCGAAATTAGAGAGGAAGTAGGGGATGAAAACTTCTTCTTATTTGGGCTTACAGCCTCTGAAGTCGCTCAAGCACGATGTGATTATCGGCCATGGGAAATCATCGAGAAAGACGCGGATTTTAAAGCAGTGATAGAGCTCATTCAGCATGGCCACTTTAGCCAATTTGAAGGGGCACTCTTTGAGCCAATCATTAATGCCATTACCAGTCATGATGACCCTTGGTTAACTGCAGCCGATTTCCGTGGCTTTATCGACGCGCAAGATCGAGTCTCTGAGCAATACCGGGATCAGCAGGCATGGATTAAAATGAGTATTGCCAATACCGCCTCAAGTGGTAAATTTTCGACTGACCGAACTATGCAGGAATATAATTCGGATATTTGGAAGCTAACACCTGTTGCGCCGCATAAGTAGTCTGTTTTTAATGCTGGTGCCTGAACAGAAGGGGGAACACATTTTTTTCTCTACGATTGTTTAAAGCTGTTTGGTATAGTGAATTTGCTTATGTGCCGTTTTAATGAAGATCAATAGTAGATAAAAAAAGTATTCCCCCTTCTATTCTTTGAGTGACAAGAGTGCACTCTTGTTGTGTTGATTAAAATCGACTTTGGTCGCTTTATAGATCATGTATTGATGCAATATAAGAGTAAGCGTGGCTGTAAATATTAAGATGTTTGTGTTTAGGTGTTTTTGTAGAATTTCTACAGCATTTTATGTACTTACCAATAGGGCTATTGGTCTGAATAGGCGGAGTTAATTTTATACCCTAGAGAGCGAGTCACACTCACAAAGGTAATAGGTAGCAGGGGTGGGTTATTTTTTTCAGTGATTGAACGTTAAAGGACAGCTACGGAATACAAATGGATTTCAGGCATTAATGGAAACCAAACACTGAAAAAATATAACTTACCGCTGCTGCCCAGCGTATCCCGCTGCTTTACTCATTCTCGGTCAAGAAAGCCTTAAACATATCGTCAGGTAAAGGCCGGCTAAAATAGTACCCTTGGAAAATAGGGCAACCCATATCATTCAATAAATTCCGTTGCTCAATGGTTTCAACGCCCTCGGCAACCACCGATAAATTAAAATGTGTGGCCATGGACATAATGGTTTCAACAATGGCGGCATCTTCCGTCATATCATTAACAAAAGATTGATCAATTTTAAGCTCATCTATGGGTAATTTTTTCAAATAAGACAAACAGGAGTAACCCGTACCAAAATCATCAATGGCAAACCTAATACCCAGATCACGTAGTTCGTTCATATTGCGAATAGCATCGTCAATATTGTGTAACAACATACTTTCTGTGATCTCTAAGGTGATTTTTTCAACGGGCACTTGGTAACGATGAATCATGTCTTTTAGCGTTTCAACAAAGTGTGGTTGATAAAACTGCCTAACGCTGATGTTAATAGAGATGTGCTCAAGACTAGGGTTGCTCAATAAACATTTAAACGAGGCCTCTAAAATCCACAGCCCAACGGGGTGGATTAGACCACTTTCTTCAATAATCGGGATAAACTCTGCGGGTGAAATGATCCCACCTTGGGCATTTTTCAATCGCACCAAACTTTCAGCGCCAATGCAACGGCCTTTATTATCGAGTTGAGGCTGGTAATGGAGCATAAATCGTTGTTCGTCTAAGGCATTATGTAGCTCAGTTTCAATTTTTAAGCGGTTTCTCACAGCCTCTTGCATTCTGGGTTGGAAGAACTGAATGCTGTCTTTGCCACTGTCTTTAGCGGCATATAAAGCGGTGTCAGCATATTGTAATAAATCGGTTGCGGTCTCACCAATCCCAGGGAACATCACCACACCAACACTGGCGGTTAATAAATGGATGTGCTCGGATAAAGTGATTGGCTCAGCAATAATGCGTTTGATATTTTCAGCGACGTGTTTAGCGTGGAACCCAGCTGCTTCAAGGCTCGTTTGTAACTTGGGTAGCATGACCACAAAATCATCACCGCTTAAGCGCGCAACGGTATCGTTTTCTCGTACTTGGTCGACAATTCGATCTGCGAGAATTTTGAGAATGGTATCACCCGTGCTATAGCCTAGGGCATCATTGATATTCTTAAAGTTATCAATGTCAAAAAAGAGCAAGGCAGAATAATGGTTTTGCCGTCTGGCTGAAATCATTTGCTGCTCTAATCGCTCAGTTAATAGCTCTCGGTTGGGTAAATTGGTTAATGTGTCGTGGAAGGCTTGATAGCTGAGTGTTTCTTCCGCTTCCTTGCGTTTGCTAATATCTTCAATGGTGCCATCAATGTGGGCCTCTTCAGGTAAATGTTCATTGACTAAGCGAGCTGTGATCGCAGCCCAGAATTGCTCACCATTCAGCTGAGTAATTTGAACTTCGTGTTGGTTGACTTGGCCTGTGGTCGTGATGCTGTCTAAGATATGCTGAAGAGACGAAGGGTCGGTAATAAACTGGTTGATATTGGCCTTTTCTAATGCTTCAACAGACGGATAACCCAACATTTTGACAAGCGCTGGGTTAGCCATTTTAAAGTGGCCAGATAAAGTGATACCACTGCGAAATAAACCCACCGGTAAATGGTCAATTAAGCTGGAAAGCTCATCTGAGCGATGCTGAATTTCAGTGATTAAATGGTTCTGGTAATGCGCCTTTAAATTCAGTAGATGTGCCCGTTCCAGTGTTTGTTCCACGGCATGTTTGACTACCCATAAATCAGTGAGTGGTTTTTTTAAATAGTGCCAAGCACCATGGTGTAGCGCTTCAACCACTTCATCCACATCTTCAGAACTAGAGGTGACGATAATGGGGGTTTTGGGGGCGCGGGCGATCATGGCTTTTAGCATATCAAAGCCATTGTAGTGGCTATCATCTAATGCCATTAATACCAAGTCTGGGTTGAGATTTGGCATCATATCTAATGCTTGTTGGCCGCTTTGGAAAGGGACAACGTTATAGCGGAAACTGCCAAGATATGACTCAATCTGAGATTGTAGATTAACATCACATTCAATGGTTAAAATGGTCGCAATATAAGAAGCATTTGTTGACATTACTGGTTGCCATGGTTTTTTAGAAAAATACTGTACACTTATAGTGTAGGATATTTCTTACAAATATTGGCGTAAAACTTGGTGTGGAATACCTGCGTCGATAAAAATGTCACTGTCTTGGTAAAATCCAGCTTGTAAGTAGAAAGGGATGGCGCTGACTTGAGCATGGCAAAAAACGGCGCTAAGCTTTTGTAATTCTGCTAATTCAATGATTTTAGTTAAAAGCGCCTGGCCGACACCTTGGCCTCGCCAGTCCGCAAGAACGGCCATGCGGCCAATGTGGCCATTATCTTTGATTCGGGCAGTGCCAACTGCAATGCCTGCCGTTGTGGTGGCCAACACATAAGTATAAAAAGGGTCATCATCTGCCCACTCTAATTCGACAGGGACGTGTTGTTCTTCAATAAAAACATGTTGCCGAATGGCGCAAATGGCGTCTTTTTGTGCCTCCCATGAGACTTTACAAACAGTGAATGTCATTGTTTAGCGGCCTTTTTTTCGTCAAATAGCACGTTATTAAGAAAATGATGTGAACTAGATCATAGATTGAATAGTTTTTGTGCGCTATCAGTGAATAAAAACATTATGATAAAGGAACAATGAATTTCGCGTTTCTATTCGTATTTTCAGTTTAAGGGAGAAGAAAGATGACCTTGTTAATGAATGTGTTAGTGAGAAGTGTTGCACTGAGCACAGTGCTTATTTCAAGTATCGCAATGAGTGCAGAGGAAGAGGTGGTTGAACCTGTGGTGACAGAACCAGGCATCGTTGGAACCATCGTCACTGCGTTTGAAATGGTGGCTGTATACATCATGGTCGTGGGTATTATAGCGGCGACATTGTATTTTGTCTGGGAGCTCATTAAGAAGCCTTCGTTTAATGTGGTGTTCATGCATTACCGTGAACACATGGCGCAAGCCATATTACTTGGCGTAGAAGTGTTGGTGGTGGGCAATGTGATTAATACTGTTGTGGTCGATGCGACCACACACAACTTTATGATGTTGTGTGTGTTAATCATTGTGCGTACGTTCCTAAGCTTGAGCACGTCAGTCGAGGCACATGGCTTTTGGCCGTGGGAGCGCAAAAAAATTGCGCTCCAGAAAAAATCTGAGATAGAGGTCGACCGAGACCGGCGTTAACCCGAACTAGTTATTATCGATAATCCATTGGGCTAGTGTTAGGCGACGCTCTGCAGGAATCTGTTCGAAGGCAGGCATAACCATGGTGCCGCCTACTTGAATTTTATTGGCGACTTGTTGAGCATTGGGGTTTAAGGATTTAACGATCCCGAGTGGTTTGCCAGGCTGGAATGGGTTGTGACATCGAGCACAGGCATCAGCGTATATGGTTTCACTAGAATCGCCGGCTGCAGGCTGGTAAGTAGAGGGTTTATTGCAGGCAGCTAAAACCAATAAAGAAGTGGCTAAGAGTAAAAAAGTTTTCATGTAAATCCTTATTGAAAAACAGAGAGTGTTGCGAGAGCCCATCATAATAGAAGGTGAGTCTTAAATTAACCTTAAGAATGTCCTGTAGTATCTCAATTCATCAATATTTAAGTATAAAAATAATTTATTAAAGCATCCTGTCCTTGTCTAAGTAAAAGCCCTTGCTATCTCACGTCACACTTAAAAGCACAATTTTTTTGTTGATTTTAAGGTTAGCTTAATTTTCGCGGTATATCATCTAGCCATAATAAAAGGTGATGAGGATATATCGTGAGTGCAGCCATTTTAAGACAGCCAATCGCTGAGGCGAGTGCAGGTGCTCTGTTGAAAAAACTCCTGTTACCAGACCCAACCTTTGAATTTCACGGGTCGGGTGCAGTTAATAGGACGACGGCTGAAATCTATATTGCTGAGCAATTTGCCAAAGAATATGATGCCCAGATCAGCTCATTCCTACCACAAATTCTCACCATGCGCTGTACGGAAGGTTTAAGTGCGGCAGTTGGTTTGCGCCAGGCAGGTAAGGAGCCCCTTTATTTAGAACACTATTTTTCTGAGCCTGTAGAGCGATTGATTCAAGCCGGGGCTGCTCATAAGGTGGTGCGATCCCGCATTGTGGAAGTGGGTAACTTAGTCGCAACTCAGCGTGGGGCAAGCCATTTGCTGTTTATTTTGGTCTCCGCGTTATTACAAAAGCAAGGTACAGAGTGGATGGTGTTTACTGCCACCCGCCAAGTGACTCAAATTTTACGCCGGTTAAAATTTGAAACGGTGTTTTTAGCCGAAGCAGATCAGTCCAAGATGGCAGCAGAAGACGTTGCAGCTTGGGGTCAATATTACCGACACCAGCCTCATGTGGTTGCAGGTGACTTAAGTCAGTTACCCAAATTATTTGCAAACAATCGAATATTAAAGGGCGTTGCTGAGTACTATGAGCAAATTATTGGTGATTTATCCAAACAATTTGCAAAAGGGCAGTGACATGCGCGACATTTTGGATAGGTTATCTCAAACCCCTGAGAGGCTTTTCTTGGTATTTGAAGACCAAGAAATAACCTACCAAAAAGCCATAGAAAAAATTCAAAAATACAAAGATGAACTCACCATTTTAAACGTCAATATGGTGGCTATTTTTGCAGACAACCAACCTGATTGGGTGTTTATCGATTTAGCCTGTCAGTCATTAAATATTTGCTGTATTCCTTTACCGTTATTTTTTTCACCGCAGCAGCTTAATCATGCGATGGGTGAAGCTAAGGTGGATTTACTGCTCAGTGATCAAGCAGCTTGTGTTGAAAACATAGTGCAAGCGACAGCAACCAAACAGTCGATGGGTAAGCTTTCTGTGTACCGAGTGGTGCATGATGATAGTGCTGTCGTTATGCCAGATTTGACAGCAAAAATTACGTTTACCTCAGGTTCCACAGGGCAACCAAAAGGGGTTTGCTTAAGCCGTGTGCAGCAATGGCAAGTAGCGGTCACACTTTTTCAAGCAGTAGATCAAGCACAGATTAAACATTTGTGTGTCATGCCATTAAGTACCTTACTGGAAAATATTGCCGGTATTTATGCACCTATTTTAAGTGCGGGTACGATTTACATGAAGCCGCTACAACAGCTCGGTTTTAATGGTAGTGCGCGTTTTTCAATTGAAAAATTATTGGCCAGCATTACGGAAGTACAACCGAATACATTAATATTGCTGCCTCAATTGTTGATGGGATTAGTCGGTGCAGTTGCTCAAGGGTGGTTGCCACCTAAGTCGTTAACGTTTATTGCGGTAGGGGGAGGTAAAACAGCCAAAGCATTAATTGAACAAGCACAGCAAGTAGGCCTACCCGTGTATGAAGGTTATGGTTTGTCAGAATGTGGGAGTGTGGTGAGTTTAAATCACCCTAAGCAGCAACTACCTGGGTCTGTTGGGAAACCATTGCCACATGCTGAGGTTAGAATTGAAGACGGTGAAATTGTGGTCGCTGGCAGTGTGTATTTAGGCTATTTAAATGACCCTGAGAGCTGGCAGACAAAAGACGTATATACCGGTGATTTAGGCTACTTTGATGAGTCTGGGTTTTTATATGTTAACGGTCGGGCGAGCCAAGTACTGGTCTCCAGTTATGGTCGAAACATTAATCCTGAGTGGGTTGAGAGTGAAATGTTATGTGGTGCGTTGTTACAGCAATGCGTTGTTTTTGGTCATTCACAGCCTTATTGCATTGCCTTAGTTTTACCTCGCAAGTTAGCTGCAACAGAGCATGAAATTCAGCAATGGATTGACGTCACAAACGCGCGGTTACCTGATTATGCTCAAGTTAGACAATGGCACCGGTTAGCAGCACCATTGAGTTTTGTAGATGGCCTATTGACCAGTAATGGACGACCAATACGTGCGGCTATCGCTAACCAATTTACAGATGACATTAACCATTTATATTGTTAGGAGCTTTAGTCATGGCCTTTTTTCAAACGTTACAGGATCAAACTAAGCAAGAACAGCAACAGATGTTATCGGCTCCTATATTTGCCAAAGCGTTTACAGGTGATGTGGTTTTACAAGACTATATTAATTTTTTAACACAAGCTTATCATCATGTGAAGCATACAGTACCGCTACTGATGGCTGCTGGTGCGAGAATCCCGTCAGACATGGAATGGTTAAGAACAGCCGTAGCGGAATACATTGAAGAAGAGTTAGGTCATGAAGAATGGATTTTGAATGATTTAGCTGCATGCGGTGTTGATAAAGAAGCCATTCGTCATGGTATACCTCATCAAAGCACAGAGCTGATGGTGGCTTATGCCTATGACATGATTGCCAGAGTAAACCCAGTTGGCTTCTTTGGTATGGTGCATGTGTTGGAAGGAACCAGTATTGCAACAGCGGATAAAGCGGCAGAAAAAATACAACAAACCTTAGGTTTGCCAGATACAGCGTTCAGTTACCTACGATCCCATGGTGCTTTGGACATAGAGCATGTTAAATTTTTTGAAGGTTTAATGAACAAAATGACAGACGATGTTAATCAAGCCTGTATTCTACATACAGCAAAAGTATTTTATCAATTATACGGTAATATCTTTTTGAGCTTAACGCACGAAACACCGGCAGCAGCCTAGGAAAAGACAATGGATATTCAGAATAAAACGGTATTACTCACGGGTGCTGCAGGAGGTATTGGCTCCGAGATTGCAAAACAGCTAGCGCAAGCAGGGGCGAGTTTATTATTGGCTGATCGAAATGAAGCGCAATTAACAGCACTCATTGCCCAATTACCCGGTAAGCATACCCCTGTTGTGGCTGATTTAAGTAGTGATGCGGGTAGGGGGTCTGTTTTAACTGCGTGTCAGGGCTTAGCCAACGGCTTAGATATACTCATTAATAGTGCGGGCGCAATGGATTTTTCATTTATTGAAAAGGTGAACCCTGAGCGTTTAGACATGATGATGCAAGTGAATGTGATGATGCCAATATTGTTAACCCAAACAGTATTGCCCTTATTAAAAAAGCAACCGACTGCAACTGCGATTGTGAATATAGGGTCAACATTCGGTAGTATTGGTTATCCAGGATTTAGTGCTTATTGCACCAGTAAATTTGCTTTACGTGGGTTTACTGAAACACTCAGGCGTGAGCTAAGCCAAGATAATGTGAGTGTGATTTATGTGGCACCCCGTGCGACTCAGACCGCTTTAAATAGTGATGCCATTACGGAGATGAACAAAGCGTTGAAAAACAGCATGGATTCCCCTGAGAAGGTTGCAAGTATTGTGGTCAATGCCATCAAAAAACAGACCGCTTCTACCTTTATTGGTTGGCCTGAGAAATTGTTTGTAAAAATGAATGGGCTATTGCCAAATTTAGTGGATAATGCGTTGAAAAAGCAATTGTCGACGATCCGTGAATTTAGCCAAAAATAACCGTACAGCAGAACTTAGCGACTGTGTTCTGTATCCAATATAACAAATGCAATCGACAAAATTGATAATAATAACCACTCACAGGAGTATTCAATTCATGGTAAAACAATTCATCACATTGTGTGTGTGTGCCTTAATGGCAGTCTCTGCAAAAGCGGATCTTATGTCAGACGTGGGTGCCCTACAAACCGGTTGGGCAAAAGCACAATATCAATTAAAAGACGACCCACAAGAAAAGGCCTTTTTGGCCTTAATTCAGCAAGCCAAACAAGCAACAAAAACCTATCCAAATGCGGCTGAAGCATGGATATGGCAAGGTATAATACAGTCTACTTATGCTGGAATGGCGAGTTTGTTTGATCAAATGGATTTTGTCGATGGTGCAAAAGCTTCCCTTGAAAAAGCCTTAAAATTAGATGATAAAGCCATGCATGGGTCTGCCTATACCAGTATTGGTGTCTTATATTATAAAGTGCCTGGTTGGCCATTAAGCTTTGGCGATGATGACGTTGCCGCTAAAATGCTGAAAAAAGCATTAACCATTAACCCCAATGGGATCGACAGTAATTATTTTTATGCAGACTACTTAGCAGAACAAGATGACTATAAACAAGCTAAAAATTTCTTACTGAAAGCCAAAGCGGCACCGGCAAGGCCTCATCGACCGATTGCTGATGAAGGTCGCCAGCGTGAGATTGCCGCATTATTAAAAACGGTGAATGAGGAATTAAGATAGTGCACATCTTGTTGGTTGAAGATGAAATTGCTTTAGCAGAAGGGCTTCAAAGCGCCCTAAAGCGAGAGGGTTTTGTCGTCAATCACGTGGCGCTAGGCCAATCAGCCATTTCGGCTGTACCCGTTGAAAAACCGGATATTATGATTCTTGATTTAGGCCTGCCGGATATGGATGGCATTGATGTCCTAAAAAAAGTTCGCTCTGCTGATAAAGACATTCCCATATTAATTTTAACCGCGAGAAACAACTTAGAAGATAAAATAAAAGGGCTTGATAATGGCGCGGATGACTATTTAGCCAAACCCTTTGAGATGCCCGAGTTGTTTGCCAGAATTAGGGTGCTGGGTCGGCGCCTAAGTAGTATTAAGCAAACAAACATGACACTAGGCGTTGTCTCTTTAGACGTTGCTAGCCATGAGGTTGAAGTGGAGGGTGAGCAAGTGCTGTTTTCTCGGCACGAATATATGCTGCTCAAAGCGCTGATGGAAAATTCAGGTCGAGTGCAAACTCGGCAAGCGTTAGAAGCCAAATTGTACAGCTGGGGTGAGGAAGTCGCCAGTAACGCGTTAGAGGTTCATATTCACAAAATTCGTAAAAAACTCCCTGCCGATTTTATCAAAACAGTCCGTGGTGTGGGTTATACCATCAAAAAAACATGAAGTCTTTGCGGCTATATTTGATCACCAGTATTCTCGCCGCGATGATACTGCTGATCTTTATTTCTGCACTGCAGGGTTATCACAAAAGTGCCAATGCGGCGCATGCTATCTTCGACAAACAATTGGTGGCGATTGCTGAAATGCTGTCATCGATTGATTTGGTCGGGCAAATTTTCACCCCCAAACTGTCTTATAAGCAGAGTCCTTCAGCGTATCAAATTTGGCAAGAGGGTGAGTTATTAAGCCGCTCATCTAATACACCCAATGAGCCATTTATGTCTCGTGAAGTCGGTTTTCAAGATCGGAATTTCGAACAAAATCGTTGGCGTTGTTATGCGTATTTTGATGAGAAAAATCAGCGCTGGATTATGGTGGCAGAGCGAATCGATAGCCGCAATCAGTTGGTGGACAATATGATTATGTCGTCAACGATGCCGACGTTACTCATTTTACCGATCGCTTGGATCATGATCTGGGTTCTGGTGGGCAGAGGTCTTAGGCCAATTAACTTGCTAGCGCAGCAGTTAAAGCACAAACAAGCCAGTGACTTAACCCCATTAAGCTTAACGGAATCAGTCAAAGAGTTAGCACCTTTAGTTGAATCTAGTAATGGCCTACTGCAAAGGCTTCAAAATGCGTTGGAACGGGAAAAACGTTTTTCAGCTGATGCCGCTCACGAGCTGAGAACGCCTGTGAGTGTCTTAATGGTATACCTGCACAATCTGGCAACACAATTACCAAAAGGCAATGAAGATCTACAGCAGTTAACTCGAGGAGTTGAACGAATGGCACACCTCATAGAGCAAATACTGGCACTGTACCGAAGTTCACCGGACCAATATGCGTCTAATTTTGAGGCGATTAATTTATACGAATTGGTGCAAACGGTTATTGCTCAGCGTTATGCGATGTTTGAGGGTAAAAATCAGCAGATTGAATTGTTGGGTGAGGGTGGTTGGTTGCAAGGGGATTTATTTGCATTGGATACGTTGGTCTCCAATATTTTAATTAATGCCTGTAAGTACACACCCAATGAAGGCGATATTAAGGTCACAGTACACACAGAGCAACAGCAGGTGGTATTGTCAGTTGAGGACTCAGGCCCTGGCATACCTGAGGATCAATATGAGCGTATTTTTGATCGCTTTTATCGCCTACACGGGGATCAGCATACATCGGGTGTGACAGGGTGTGGGCTGGGGTTGTCTATCGTGCAGCATATTGTTCAATTGCATCACGCGGATATTATTTTATCTCGCTCAAGCTTTAGTTCAGGGCTTAATGTCACGGTTCGATTTCCATTAACAACATGATGATCTTTTTGCTTGGAATGAAAAATATGAAAAAGCTGACTGCCGTATTCATGCTACTGGGGCTTGCAACGCCCGTATTTGCAGGCACCCCTAGCTTTACCATCGAGATTAAAAATCATTTATTTTATCCCGACGTGCTGACTGTTCCTGCCAACAAAAAAGTGAAACTGATTATTATTAACCGAGATGAGTCTTCTGAAGAATTTGAAAGTTATGAACTCAATCGGGAAAAAATCATTACGGGTGGGCGTAAAGGCATTGTCTTTATCGGGCCGCTGGCACCCGGTGAGTATCCTTATTTTGGTGAGTTTCATCCGAAAACAGCGCTGGGTAAAATCATTGCACAATAAAAGTGAGCCATTGTCATGCTGTTAAGTTCAGTCGTTATTGTACTGCGAGAAGTGCTAGAAGCCATGTTACTCATGAGCTTGTTTATGGCGCTCAGTGTGCATTTACAGATCAGCCGACGTTGGGTTTTTGGCGCCGTGTTATTGGGTGTGCTAGGGGCTTATACCTATTTTATTTGGTTTGATGCGGTATCGGATTGGTTTGATGGCTTAGGTCAAGAGGTGTTTAATGCCTTGTGCCAATTTGGCATTTACCTGTGTTTGCTGGTCTTTAACATTTTATTGTTGGGTACAGTGAAGAGAGCTGTGCCTAAAAAACTATTTATTATAGTGATTTTAGTGGCCACAACCCTTGCAATGAGTCGAGAGGGTGCTGAAATATTTCTTTATATCAGTAGCTTTACCTCAATGGCCGATAAACTCACAGCGGTATTAACCGGTAGCCTGTTTGGTGCAAGTATTGGCTTTAGTGTGGGTGTTTTAATTTATTATGGGGTATTAAATTTACCGCATTGGTTAACCTTGAAGGTATGCTTTGGGGTATTGTCGCTTGTGGCGGCGGGCATGGTGTCACAAGCGGTTCGTTTATTAATCCAAATTGATTGGCTACCTGCCAGTGAGCCGGTGTGGAACACCTCAGATTGGATCAGTGAAACCTCAGTGACAGGGCAATTGCTATACGCCCTGATCAGCTATGAGTCGACCCCATCATTATTAGAGGTACAAAGCCATCTTGCTGCAATAGGGCTCATTATCATCTGTACGATTTTGTATTATTGGCGCGTACAATCTATAGGAGATCAGCATGAAGGCTAAACTATTTGCACTATTTAATAGTTCCTTAATATTGCTCAGTTATAGTGTAACAACGCTAGCCGATGGTAACAGTATCGATAAGGTGTATCACCCATATGTGGTGGAAACCGAGGTAGAGGTGGAGTGGCGCACACTCTTTCAAAACGATAATGATGATACGTTGGATGACCAACAAGTGCATCGTCTGGGGGTTGGATATGGTGTTACCGAGTCGTTGTTTGCCGAATTTTATCTGATAGGGGGTCGCTCTCCTAGCGATGATTTTGACATAGAAGCGGTGGAGATTGAGCTGCTTTGGCAGCTGACAGAACAAGGTGAATATGATTATGACTGGGGCTTATTGTTTGAGTTAGAGCGTGAAATTGATAACCAAGTATGGGAATTTTCCACCGGTTTATTAATTGAAAAAGAATGGGGCCATTGGGTTGGGGCTGCTAACTTATTGGTTGAATATGAATGGGGCAATGATATAGAAGATGAAATTGAGACGGCAGCATCGTTTCAATTACGATATCGTTATAACGCGGCATTTGAGCCTGCGGTAGAGTTTTACCAGAGTGAGAAAACCACTGGAATAGGACCTGTCGCAATGGGTAATATTCGTTTAGGTATCGCACAGAAATTGCACTGGGAGTTTGGCGCGATTTTCGGGTTGAAATCTGAAACACCTAATCAAACCATTAAAGCCAGTTTAGAATATGAATTTTAAGGAGTAACTGAGTATGCAGCGTACAACATTGATGAAAACCCATATTGTCTTAGCCGCTTTTATTTTACCGGTGGCCTTAATGTACTTTGTCTCTGGTGCGTTATATACCTGGGGTGTTAAGGGGGGTTACGAGAATACAGACTATGAGCTGACTTTAACGGAGCCACTGCAAACAGAGCAAGCCATCCTTCATGATTTTGTGGTGGCACAGTTAACAGAAAGAGACATTGCCGTACCCAGTGGCCATAGTAAAATTAAAAAGGGAGGGACGTCATATAAATTTGAATGGACAGGTTCCGCATTAGACGTAGTTTTGTCACCAACGTTTGACCCTTTAAAAGCCAAATTAACGGTGAAAAAGACCAGTGCTTATCGGCAGTTAGTACAACTGCATAAAGCCAAAGGTGGTACGCCGTTCAAAGTGTATGCGGTGGTGTTAGTGGTCTCATTGCTGTTGCTGTTGTTATCAGGGGTGATGATGGCTTGGCAACTGCCTAAATACCGCCCGCTGTTGTTCACGTCTTTAGGTGCTGGTGTTGTTGTTTTTGCTGCCATGGTCATGCTTAGTTAAAGACTAACCCCGGTTGCAGCCTTCGCTAATTGTCCATGACGAACTCAACCGATTGAGTTTGTGTTTTTGACTCACAGGGATGGTTTCCCCTGTGAGGGTTTCGATGGTATCAATACTCACTAAATATTGGTCTAATCGCTTCCAAGAAGCGGCTTTACTATTTGGGATTAACCAAGCAATGGCTTCTTCTTCGGTAATAATCACTTTCCAAAATGCAGACGGTGTTTTTACGCCATGTGTTTCAAGAAAATAATCATCTTTTTTGTTTTGCCCCCAAATCACACCACCGATCACCGTTAAATCTTCACTATCACGTCTACATTCAGTAATGGTCTCTGTTCGTACCCAAGCCCCTCGGTTCATGATGGCGGCTTGTGGCAGGATGTTGGTCATGTAGTTGGTTTCTTTAATGGCATTGGCTGAGTGGTCAAAATGATTGGCGGGTGCTAAGTGGCCTCTATCATATCGTTTGCCAGGTGTGCGGTATGAGCGAGTAGAGCGCTGTTGGCAAGATTTAGGGATATTAGCATCGAGATAAAATTTAGGCCTCCTTTTTTGTGAACCGCCATCTTTGTGTGCGATATATTCAAATTTAACGGCAGCTCGCTTCTCGCAATCTAGCCAAATGGTAAAGCCGTCATAGTTGAGCTGTATTGGATCTTCTGCAAATACAGGTGAAGAAAGGAGTAGCAGAGAGATGGCAGATAAAAATTTCATGATCGAGCCCCAATAATATTAATGGGTCAATTCTAATTAAAATCTTCTGATGTTGTTATTGTGGATAATGCTATTTATCTTGGCGAAACCCGTAGTTTGTATTGGTGAATACCCTGTGGTATCGCAAATACTTTGCTGTTATGTGATTCTCATACGGGATGCTTATCTGCGGTCGTCCACAGAGAAAAGAGCGTGACACATTTGTCCGGAATTTGGACAATATTGTCCATTGGGCTGGCCATTTATGTCCCTCGGTAGACGTGATATTTTTACAATTCACATAATATCAAAGGGTTGCTGTATTGGTATGCTTTCTGCCTGTAAGATAACAATAATATACTGAAAATGTTGTTTGGGAGAAAAACATGGTTCAACGTCTACGCATTGCATCTAGTTATGTGGCAACTCGTGATCGCTATCAATGGCATGGCATTCGAGTCTTAGTGGCAGAAGAC
Source organism: Methylococcales bacterium (assembly GCA_018672285.1). Lineage (GTDB taxonomy): Bacteria > Pseudomonadota > Gammaproteobacteria > JABHGC01 > JABHGC01 > JABHGC01. The sequence continues at coordinate 8,828 of JABHGC010000132.1, read as the reverse complement.
AGTGCGGTAGCTCAGTTGTTGCTACGGCGTTTACTCAGCGAAAAAGAGATTGAATTTGAAATTGTCGATAATGGTCAGGATCTGGTTGAACGAGCGTTAGTTGGGCGTTTTGATTTAGTGCTAACGGACGTGAATATGCCAATCCTGGGCGGGCTTGAAGCGACACGAATACTGCGGGAGAAGGGGTTTAAGCCGCCGATTATTGCAGTAACGGCAGATACTGAAGCTAAAGAAGCCGCATTATGCCTGCAAGCAGGCTGTAATGGCATTATTGCCAAGCCGATTCACCGTAGTCATTTTTTTAATATGATTGAGCAGTCGTTAGAGGAGACAAATGTAACGCTCAGTTTAGCCGTCGTTGATGAATATAGTGATGACATTCAAGATCTCGTGTTGCTTTTTAATGAAAAGTTACCCCAAATTTTGCAGCACATTGAACAGGCTATACGAGCAAAGGCTTGGCGAGATGCCGGGTTTTTGGTTCATAATATTAAAGGTACCGCGGGGAGTTTTGGCCATCCTGTCTTGTCCGGTATAGCGGCAGAAGTCTTACAGTGCATAAAAGCCAAGCGTTTTGATGAGGTTGTGACAGGTTTTAAAGTGATGCAAGGTTATGCGGAAAAAGCGCTGGGTTAGAGTGCTGAGGGGTTGATGTCGATATTTTTTGAGGGTATGGAGGAAGTTAGGTAGTAGTCATCGGTTGCGTATGTTTCAATAGTTTTGTGCGCTGAATTGTCATGAAGTGTTGAAAGTAAACATATTATTACTATTGAAGAGATGTGTGGATTTATGAAAATTGCCATTGCAGGAACAGGTTATGTGGGTCTTTCGAATGGGGTATTGTTGGCTCAACATAATGAAGTGATTGCTTTAGATGTGATTTCTGAAAAAGTCGAGATGCTTAACCGGAAAGAGTCACCCATTTCAGATGCTGAAATCGAAGATTTTTTTAAACACAAAACACTTAACTTTAAAGCAACACTAAATAAAAAAGAGGCTTATGACGGGTGTGATTATATTATCATCGCAACCCCAACAGATTATGATCCTATAACGAATTATTTTAATACCTCAACCGTTGAATCGGTGATTAAAGACGTGATGTCGATTAACCCCAAAGCCGTCATGATTCTAAAATCAACAGTGCCTGTGGGTTATACCAAGAGAATCAAGCAAGAATTCAAATGTGATAATCTTATTTTTTCACCAGAATTTTTACGTGAGGGTAAAGCGTTATACGATAATTTACATCCATCTCGGATTGTCATTGGTGAGCAAAGTCACCGAGCCAAGATTTTTGCCGATCTTTTGCTCGCATGTGCCGAAAAGAAAGATATAGACGTATTATTCACCGACGAAACAGAAGCTGAAGCCATTAAATTGTTTTCAAACACGTATCTTGCGATGCGCGTTGCCTACTTTAATGAGCTAGATTCTTATGCCGAAGCACATGGCCTAGACTCACGCCAAATTATCCAAGGTGTCGGCTTAGATCCTAGAATTGGTAATCACTATAATAACCCTTCTTTTGGTTATGGTGGTTATTGTTTGCCAAAAGATACCAAGCAACTATTAGCCAACTACCAAGATGTTCCTAATAATATTGTTCGTGCCATTGTTGATGCCAATAACACTCGGAAGGATTTTGTTGCAGATTCTATTCTGAGAAAAAATCCGAAAGTGGTGGGGGTGTATCGTTTAATCATGAAAAGCGGCTCAGATAACTTTCGTGCATCCTCTATTCAGGGCATTATGAAGCGGATTAAAGCAAAAGGTATTGAGGTTGTAATTTATGAGCCTGAACTTGAAGATACAGAATTTTTTCATTCAAAAGTTATGACAAACTTGGCCAATTTTAAAGCGATATCAGATGTTATTATTGCTAACAGGCATTCCGATAACTTGGCTGACGTTGAAGATAAAGTCTATACTAGAGATTTATTCGGTAGTGATTAAAAGTGGATTTAAGCCTGTATGATCAAGTAAAAATAGGCTCAAACCTAAAAATACAGAGCCTATTCGCACGTTAGTGTTAACTTTAGATTTGATAATAGCCTTTATACCAATCAACAAAGTTCTTAATACCCTCTTTAACACTGGTATTAGGTTTGTAATCTAAGTTTTTCACCAAATCATCTACATTGGCAAAAGTGTCTGGTACATCACCATTTTGAAGTGGCAACATATTCATAATGGCCTTTTTACCTAAGCAGTCTTCGAGCGTTTTGATGTAGTCCATCAATTCGACCACATTGTTATTACCAATGTTATATATTTGGTAAGGCACGTTCCCTGTTGCTGGGTCTGGGTCATTACTGTCCCACTCAGGGTTTGGCTGAGGAATGTTATCAATGACTCGAACAACACCTTCCACAATATCATCAATATATGTGAAATCACGACGATGCTTGCCATGGTTAAATACATCAATAGGTTCACCGGCTAAAATATTTTTGGTGAACATAAATAACGCCATATCAGGCCGACCCCAAGGGCCATAGACGGTAAAAAAGCGCAAGCCTGTGGTGGGTAAGTTAAATAAATGGCTGTAAGAATGTGCCATTAACTCATTCGCCTTTTTGGAGGCAGCATAAAGGCTAACAGGGTGGTTAACACTACGGTGTGGGGTAAAAGGCATGCTAGTGTTTAAGCCATATACCGAGCTGCTAGAGGCATAAGCAAGATGCTCAACACCATTGTGTCGGCAACCTTCTAATACATTACAAAAACCGACAATATTGGTGTCGATGTATGAGTGAGGGTTAACCAGTGAATAGCGAACGCCAGCTTGAGCAGCTAAGTTCATTACACGCTGAGGTTGATGCTTTTTAAATACGGCTGCAATGGCATCACGATCCTCTAAATCTACATTTTCTTCGGTATAATTATCGTGATCCAGCGTTCTAGCTAAGCGGGCTTTTTTTAAATCAACATCGTAATAGCCATTGAGGTTATCAATACCAATGACTTCATCGCCACGATCTAATAGTCGCATGGCGAGATTAGAGCCGATAAATCCCGCGCTTCCTGTAATGAGTACTTTCATATAGTTATATCCGTTCAGTTGAAATTAGAGTCTGCCGTCTACATCGTTGCGGTCAAATAAATATTTTACATCAAACAGAATGCTGTTTTCTTTGCCAAGTTGGCGAATTTTTTCAACACCCATTTCTTTAAATTGGCTATGGCTAACTGCGAGAATAACGGCATCATAATGGTTGTTCTTCAATTCAGGTACCAGTGAAACACCATACTCATGCTCTACTTCATCGTTACTTGCCCAAGGGTCGTAAATATCGACATTGGCATTATAAACACTGAGTTCTTCTACGATGTCTATGATTCGTGTATTACGGACATCAGGGCAATTTTCTTTAAAGGTAAAACCTAAGATTAAAATTTTGCTTTCAACCACTTGGATTTTACTTTGCAGCATCATTTTAATGACTTTATTACTAACGTGTGCACCCATGCCATCATTTAAGCGCCTTCCAGCCAAAATCATTTCAGGTAGATAGCCAATTTCTTGCGCTTTATGGGTTAAGTAATAAGGGTCTACGCCAATGCAGTGGCCACCCACTAAGCCAGGCCTAAAGGGTAAAAAATTCCATTTAGTGCCAGCCGCAATAAGGACTTCTTCGGTATCAATGTCTAATTTTTCAAAAATGAGTGCTAATTCGTTTATCAGGGCAATGTTAACGTCGCGTTGAGTATTCTCAATAACCTTTGCCGCTTCTGCCACTTTAATGCTGCTGGCTTTGTGGGTGCCAGCAATGATGATGCGGCTATAAACCTCATCAACAAAATCGGCTATTTCAGGGGTAGAACCTGAGGTGACTTTTTTGATTTTAATTAAGGTGTTTTCTTTGTCACCCGGGTTAATGCGCTCAGGGCTATAGCCTGCAAAAAAATCTTTATTGAATGTAAGCCCAGAAATTTTTTCAATAATGGGGATGCAGACTTCTTCGGTTGCACCAGGGTAAACAGTTGATTCAAATACGATAATGTCATCTTTTTTGACAATTTTACCTAACGATTCACTGGCTTTTTCTAGTGGGGTGAGATCTGGGCGTTTAAAATCATCAATGGGCGTGGGTACGGTGACAATATAAAAATTACAGGCTTTTAAATCATCTAATGTCGCGGTATAGGAGAGTGCAGTAGCGGCTTTTAAATCATCAGGGGTGACTTCAAGGGAGCTGTCTTGGCCACTTTCGAGTTCATCAATCCTAGGTTGGTGAATATCGAAACCGACGGTGGCAGTGATTTTTGCAAATTCTACCGCCAGTGGTAACCCGACATAACCGAGTCCAATAACACCAATATGCAAATTATCCATTGAAATCATAATAATACAACCTTTTTAGTGAGGTGACATACTTATAATATATAGAGTATAGAGAAAATGAGATTGAATTTAGTATAGGTTGATGTTTTGTGTTTTGTTGAATTCAGTCTAAAAATTCTGTATAAGTTAATTGATATAGTTTTTGACTGAACAATGTAACGTAACTATATGATGGCTGACAAGCAAATAATTATAAAATAATATAGCAAGGGTGATCTGGTGGAACATCGAGCAAGTTCTAGACAATTATTAAAATTAAGTGTTCAAGTAAATACTCAAGAGTTCTCTGTGGCTGGGGAAATGAAAGATGTTTGTTTAGGTGGTCTATTTGTCGACGTGGGGCAAACAAAGTTACCAAAAGGCAAATGTGTTGACCTTGAATTTAAGCTACAGCAAGAAAAACTGTATCGGTTATCAGCATCGATTAGAAATGGTCGGCTGGACAGGTGCGCCTTCTTTTACTGAGGATGCCTATCAAGAAGTCTATAACTTTACGGGAGGTGTTCCCCGTAAAGTGAATACGTTTTGTGACCGATTATTATTGTTTGGATACCTTGAAGAGCTTAAAGACTTTACAGCCGAAACGGTTAAAGCCGTTGTCGAAGAGGTTAAAAGAGAACAGCCACAGATAGACAAATCAAAAGTAGCCAATGCTCAAACAGCTGCAATGCTAGCGCCTTCCAGCGCTGCTTATATTGAAGGCGGTGTATCCGCCGACTTAGAAGGTAGGTTGCAGTTGCTTGAGAGTAATATGGCCGCACTCAAGAAAACCGTTAAAAAAGAAAAGGCATTGCTTAGAAAAGCCATATTAATTAATTTGGAAATGGCCGCTGATGATGAAGAAGATGATGATTAAATGACAAGCAGTAATGTAGTTTTTCATCATGCGACCGTGACACGTGAAAGGCGAAATAAAGCACATGGGCATAAAAGCAGCGTGCTTTGGTTTACCGGGCTTTCAGGTTCGGGTAAATCGACTTTAGCGCATGCCGTGGAAGAGCGGTTACACCAAATGGGCTGTAGTACCACCGTTTTAGACGGGGATAATGTGCGCCATGGTTTATGTGGTGATTTAGGATTTTCTAATGAGGATAGAGTTGAAAATATTCGCCGCATTGGGGAGGTCACAAAATTATTTGTAGAAGCTGGTGTTATTGTTCTCACCGCATTTATTTCTCCATTCAAAGCAGACCGTCAAAAAGTGAGAGGGCTGTTACCTCATGGGGATTTTTTTGAAATTTATTGTCAGTGCAGTTTAGAAGTCTGTGAGCAACGTGATGTAAAAGGGCTGTATGCAAAAGCAAGAGCTGGTGAGATCAAAGATTTTACAGGTGTTTCTTCCGTTTATGAGGAGCCAGTCAAACCTCATTTGACGGTGTCTACCGAGACAATACCATTGGAGGATTGTGTCGATAATGTGATTAATTTTTTGGTCTCCCAAGGTAAAATTAGAGCGCCATCTGAGACTGTGTGATCGCAACACAATGGAATTGTAAGTGTCACTACCTTCCCTTTTAGCAACAGCTGCAGAACATTTCCCTAATCACATTGCGCTCATTCATAGAGAGCAGCAGTATACCTATGCTCAGGTTCAGCAAAGTGTGTTTGCTTTAGCGCAACGTTTTGTAGCGCTTGGTTTGCAGCCTGGTGACCGAGTCGCTGTTTGTTTGAATAAATCTTATCTCAACGTAGTGAGCTTGTTTGCGGCAAGCTTAGCTGGCGGTATTATTATTCCTGTTAATATCCACTTAAAGCCCAAACAATTAGAATATGTGCTAACTGATGCCCGGATTACTTTTTTCATTTCTACGTTAGAGCGAGCCAATAGCATTCGACATTATTTGGCTGAGGCCAATATTCAAGGCTTAATTGCAGGGTGTGAGCAAGCAGAATTAGAAGAAAACTGGCAGCACTGGGCTGACATAAGCACATCCAGCTCAGTAGCGTATGATTGGCCTAAGCTCAAACCACAGTTACCCGCAATGATATTATATACTTCTGGGAGCACCGGGCAGCCTAAGGGGGTGTTAATTTCACAGCAAAACTTATTGGCCGGCGCTAACAGTGTGGCTGAGTATCTCAACTTAAGTGTGTCAGATCGCGTGTTGTTGGTACTACCGTTATTTTTTGATTATGGTTTTAATCAAATAACCAGTATTTTTGCAGTGGGTGGCTCTGTGGTATTACATGATTATCTGTTGCCAGGGGATGTAATTAAAAAAATTAACAAATGGCAAGTGACAGGGCTTGCGTGTGTGCCGCCGTTGTTTCATCAAATATTCGATAAAGATTGGTCAGGGGTTAGTAGCTTACGTTACCTTACTAACTCTGGTGGGCACTTGTCTGAAAGTGTCATTCAGGCAATACAAAAAAAATTGCCCAGCGTTGCATTGTTTTTGATGTATGGGTTAACCGAAAGTTTTCGTTCGACCTATCTTAAGCCAAACCTCGTTCAATCTAAGCCCGGCTCTGTTGGCCAGGCAATTCCTAATGCGGTGGTAACGATAGCGAACGAATTAGGCCGGGAGTGTGGCGTAGGCGAAGTGGGGGAGTTGGTACATTCTGGCCCATTGGTGAGCCTGGGTTACTGGGAGAATAAAAGCGCGACAGATAAAGTGTATCGGCCCTATAAAGGGGAGCCTGCGGTGTGGTCGGGGGATTTGGCTAAGCGAGATGATGATGGTGATATTACAATTGTTGGCCGTAGAGATGAACAGATTAAAGTGTCCGGCTATCGGGTGAGCCCTGCAGAAATAGAGTCTGTGTTGCAGCAACTTTCAAGTGTTAGCGAGGTGATTGCGCTAGGGGTGCCACACCCTATACTTGGCCAAGCGATAATCGTGGTTTTGACAGCGCATAAAGACTGCACTAAGCAGAATTATCTCGCCCATTGCCAAAAGCAATTGCCGAATTACATGGTGCCAAGCTTAATTGAAGAAAAAACGAGTTTAAATAAAACAGCCACAGGTAAATTTGACCGAAGTTCATATCGAATTTTTTATCAAAAATATTTTCAATAAAATGTCAGGAAATTTTACATACTAGAATACTCGGTTTTTAAATTTTTTTAATATCAATGCCTTGTAATAATGGTATGTTTTTTGCCTATATCATTTTCAAATGAATAGTGGGAATTAAGTAAATGATGAATCGGTTAATAGGTGTTGTTTTATGTTCGGTATCAATGGGGGTTTTTGCGGAACCTGTGTTGCAATTAGATATTGATGGCGGTAATTACATCGAAGATGGTGACATTAATTTTATTGACGTATTAGAAGAAGGCGTCCTTACTCGAGAGAATGCATTTACAGTTCAGGCTATTCATACTAGCACTGTAGTGCCTCTGAGTTGTTTATACTAACAGTGGCTTTACTTGATGTTAATGGAGGGGGGGTTAAAACGCTTAACTCAGGCCTTTCACTTAATATAGATGGGGCAACTTTTGATTCAGATGATTTCACCTTTGGTCAACAAACTTTTGGTGCACATGGTGTATTTGAGACGTTGTTTGCAACGATCGAATTTTCATTTGATGCTAACGCAAAGATTACCACTTACAATGTTGAAGATGGTGGAGACCCTATTGCAGATGCTAGTGGTGGATCTTTGCTTGAAAACTTTGAAGTCAATGTAGCCGACTTGAACAAAGAATTTATTGTTCACTTTGACCTCTCATCTAAAGAGTTAAATAAAGGTGGCAAAAAAAGTCTTTTGGTGGCCCCTTTTTCACATGATGCGGGATATTTGCCATCGGACAACACCGTTAGCCTTGTTCCTGTTCCTGAGCCTGCCGGCTTAGCATTACTAGCTTTAGGCCTCTTAGGTCTAGGCTTGCGCCGCAAGATATAATCGATACTTAGGGGTGAGGGAGACCTCATCCTAGCAATCAACTACAGACAGTGTCCTAAGGGTTGGCAATCGCATAACCCATTATTATTTCCATTTCAGTTTCAGCAAAAGATAACTATACTTCAGGTAGTCAGTTATACGTGTGCTTATGCACTTTAAAATCAAGGTTTCTGAAGTTTATGTTAGTTTTAATGTTATTTTTTATTACGTTTCTTGCAGCTTTGGTTTTTGTTTTAAAAAAGAAAAATATGCACATTTGGTTTGGCCGATACCTATACGGTATTTTTATAAGGCCAAAGCCTAAAGGGTTGAAGCATATTATGTTTTGCTTTGTGGACCATTATGAACCGCAATGGAAAAACAAAGATAATATAGCGCTTGAGCGCTCAAGAGTGGATCGCTGGTATGTTGATTATCCAAAGGTTGCAGAAAAACACCTAGACGCGGATGGTTGCCACCCTAAACATACTTTTTTCTACCCAGAAGAAGAGTGGAGTGGTTACACTAACCCGGACACTCAATTTCATATAAAATGAAGTTTGAAATTGAGGAACAGAGATGAGCAAACAAGTTAAGACCAAATATACCCCAGAATTCAGAGAAAGAGCAGTGAAAATGGTTATCAGCAGTA
>JABHGC010000225.1 GCA_018672285.1 Methylococcales bacterium | reverse complement strand
GTTCGCGGCAGTTCACAAATTAAATAGCCGGCCAAGAAAATGCTTAGGCTACAAAACACCTTATGAGGCTTTTGAAGAGCTCACTGGCATTAAACAAGAAAATTTAACCGGTCATGCACTTATGACTTGAATTCAGGAAAACTAAATATTGAGTCATACTATGAAATTTTCAATTTTCCGTTACGATCCTGATGCAGATGAAAAGCCTAGAATGCAGGACTATGAACTTGACAATGTAGAGCCTGGTACCATGCTGCTGGAAGCTTTATTGCGGATTAAAGAGTTAGACCCTACCTTGTCTTTAAGAAAATCTTGTGGTGAGGGCGTTTGTGGCTCTGACGGTATGAATATCAATGGTACTAATGGCCTAGCGTGTATTACGCCCATTGAAACGTTATCTGAGCCTGTGGTGATTAATCCATTGCCTGGGCGTCCGGTGATTCGAGATTTGGTCGTTGATATGTCTGATTTTTATGACCAATATCGAGCGGTAAAACCGTATTTGACGCGTAATGATGCTGAACCTGAGGTTGAACATTTACAAAGCCCTGAGGACCGAGACAAGTTAGATGGTTTATATGAGTGCATTATGTGTGGCTGTTGCTCAACGTCTTGTCCTTCCTTTTGGTGGAACCCAGATAAATTTAGAGGGCCTGCTGCGCTATTGCAAGCGTGGCGTTTTTTGGCAGACACCCGTGATCAAGCGACAGATGAGCGTTTGGATGATTTAGAAGGGCCATTTGCGTTATTTCGCTGCCATACCATTATGAACTGCGTGAATGTGTGTCCGAAAAAATTAAACCCGACCGAGGCGATTGGCAAAATTAAAGAGTTGATGTTGAAACGGTCTGTTTAAGTTGACATTTGTAGTGTGAATGTCGCATAAAAATAGAAGGCGCATTACCTAAAGGTAACGCGCCTTCTATTGTCTAGTCGGTAGCTGATGACTTATGAACCGCTAACGTCAGTGGCTGTTTCAACCGCTTTAGCTTGTTCAATGACTTCTGCTGGCTCTGCAGCAGGCTCAGTTGGTGTCATTTCTTCAGTGACGACAGCAGGTGCTTCCGTTTCTGACTCAGAGGTTTCAGCAGGGGTTTCTGTTGCAGGTTCAGCAGGTATTGCCGCTTCAGCCGCAGGCTCTGCTGGTGTAGTGGATTCTTCCGCTGCAGGCTTTGTCTCTTCCTGCGCTGTAGGCTCAGTCGTTTCTACAACTGGGGCTACGGCTTCAACCGCAGGTGCGGTCTCAACTGTTGTGCTTTCAGTGGCTTGAGGTGCTGTTTCTGTGGTGGTTTCAGTAGTAGAGTCACAACCTACTAATGTGGCTGCAAGGGTTAAGCTAATAGCAAGGGTTAACACGTTTTTCTGAGTCATTTTAACAATCCTTTGAAAATGATAAAGAGTTAGAGGTAATATTGGGTAAATTATACGCAGCTAATACAATATATTGCAATGGAATATTGTAATATATTAAAATAGATATTTTGGCTTTTCGCCTGCAATTTAGTCACTAGTAAAAATGACCGCTTAAACGGTGACTATTGTGAGACAATATACGAAGTCGCATGGTTTTAGCGTTAGGGGAGTTTTAGGAGTGCTCATGGAAGACACAAGTTATTCAAGGCTGAGATGGCAATGTCGGCGTGGTATGTTGGAGCTTGACCATATTTTACAAGAATACTTAGATCAGCAATATCAAAGTATGAGTCTGGATAAAAAAACACAATTTGCTTTGCTGCTAGAAAATGCTGATCAAACATTACTTGAGTGGTGCTTAGGTAATGAGTCACCTCCTGCTCAAAGTGACAATAAAATGGTGCAAGAAATTCGTAATATGTCTGTTTGATGCCCCATTCATTCGTATCTCCTGTTTCGATACAAATCCAGTTGTGTCAAATTTGGCTAATTTATGGGCTTTTTCCTATAGGATTAAGCTCGAGTATTTGGTGGTATGATCTGGCTTTAGTGTGGCGAAGTGGTATTTTTGCTGTATTACTGTTGCTGGTCGTTTTATTTGCAGCGATATGGCATAAGGTTTGGTCTAAAATTGCAGTGCTTGAATATTCAGCGAAGCAAGGCTGGTTTTATTTGGACGTAGCACAAAACACCTTGCAGTCATTAGAATGTACGACCACAGGCTTTCCCAATATATTAACAGTGGTGAGTATTCGGTATCAGTATGTTCAATTTCCTTATTTCATTTGGCATGGCCGTTTAACAACATTACAACGTCGCTCTTTGTCTTTACTGCATGCTCAGAAAAAATCAACCAATAGCGTTTTACCGTAACACCATCGTGATGTTTGCATAGGTTTTAGACATGAAGTGCCTGTTAATTCAGATTAGAGAAGATGAGAAAGTTCGGCTGGAAGAGCTCAATAGTTTTGCCTGCTATAGTGAGCTTTCAGTGACTGATTTTGCCATTCTTAACGTATTTTCTACGCCTAGCTTTTCACCTCAAATGGTTAATGACTATGACTTAGTCATGGTTGGTGGTGCCAGTGAGGCCAGTGTGTTAGAAACTGAACAATATCCTTTTGTCACCGAAATTCAACAATTATTACAGGTCTGTATTGAAGTAAATAAGCCTGTATTTTGTTCCTGTTTTGGTTTTCAGTTAGCTGTTTTAGCGTTGGGTGGCACCATTATCCGAGATAGGCTGAATTATGAAATGGGGACTATTCCTATTCAGTTAACACAAGCTGCAAAAATTGACCCTGTCATGAAAATGGCAAAAGAAGGTTTTTTAGCTGTTTCTGTGCATCAAGAAAAAGCAGTGACTCTTCCTGAGTGTTGTGAGCAATTGGCCTATACCACAGAGTGTGTGCATGCTTTTAAGGTTAAAGAAAAACCTTTTTGGGCATTTCAATTTCATCCAGAGGTCGATAAGCACACGTTGGTGGAACGTTTAACTGTGTATAAAGCGCACTATACTAATGACGATGCCCATTTACAGGAAGTGATCGACTCAGCTGAGGAAACGCCAGAGTCAAATCAATTGTTGGCGCATTTTGTACGTTATGTGCGCTCAATCATACTGTGAATTAGGGGGTGAATAACCGTGACAGTAAAAAATTTAAAAGCTTATTTAGGTGTTAAAATCGTATCTTGAAGCTCGTCCCGCCGCTCAGGGTAATCTAAGGTATGATGTAGTCCACGACTCTCATGTCTTTCAAGTGCAGAGCAGATGATTAAATCTGCGACGGTGACTAAATTACGCAGTTCCAGTAAATCATTGGTGACTCTAAAGTGACTGTAGTATTCAGATATTTCTAGCTTTAATAAGTCCACTCGTCGCTTAGCACGTTCTAGCCTCTTGTTGGTTCGGACAATGCCAACGTAATCCCACATAAACCGCCGCAACTCATCCCAATTGTGGGAGACCACGACTTCCTCATCAGAATCGGTGACTTTACTTTCATCCCACGCGGGTATGCTTGGTAGGGTAATATTGCTTTGTTTTAGGGCTTGAATAATATGGTCGCTGGCAAATTGTGCGTAGGCTAAACATTCCAATAGGGAGTTGCTTGCCATTCGGTTGGCACCATGTAGCCCGGTAAAAGCAACTTCACCAATGGCATATAAGCCATCAATATCTGTTTGGCCGTGTTCATTGACTAATACGCCACCACAGGTGTAGTGAGCTGCGGGCACGACTGGAATTCTGTCTGTGGTGATATCGATGCCAAATTGTTGGCATTTGGCAAAAATGGTGGGGAAATGCTGGATGATGAAGTCTGCTGATTTGTGGCTAATATCAAGGTAGACACACTCGATACCTAGGCGTTTCATCTCATGGTCTATTGCGCGTGCCACGATGTCTCTAGGGGCCAGCTCACCACGCTCGTCAAATTTGTGCATGAAACGACTGCCATCAGGTAAGACTAAATGGCCACCTTCACCGCGAACGGCTTCTGTCACTAAAAAGGACTTTGCTTGTGGGTGGTAAAGACAGGTTGGGTGAAATTGGATGAATTCCATGTTGCCAACTCGGCAACCTGCACGCCAAGCCATGGCCACGCCATCACCCGTGGCAACGTCTGGGTTACTGGTGTAAAGGTAGACTTTGCTCGTGCCACCAGTGCATAAGATCGTGTACTTGGCTTTATAAACGACGACTTTTCCGGTGTCTTTTTGCAAGGCATACACACCATAACTGCGGTTGTTATCAAGCCCAAGTTTTTGCCCTTGGATAATGTCAATGGCAATGGCGTGTTCAAATAAATCAATGTTGGTGTGCTTTTGTACCCGACTGAGCAGCGAGCATTCAACGGCTTGGCCTGTGGCATCGGCTGCATGAATGACGCGACGATTACTGTGGCCACCTTCTTTGGTTAGGTGGTAGGCGTAATCACGGTTGTTCGTTTCTTTGGTAAAAGGGACGCCGATATCAATTAAGTTTTCAATACAGGTTTTACCTTGAGCGACAACGCGCTCAACGATTGCTTGGTGGCAGAGGCCGGCACCTGCATTAATGGTGTCATCAACATGGGACTCTAGGGAGTCTGTACCGCCGAGCACGGCTGAGATTCCACCTTGTGCTTGCATGGTGTTGGTGTCGGTTAAGTCACTCTTAGCGAGCACCGCCACTCGGCCATAGCTGGCCATTTTCAAGGCCAAGCTTAAGCCTGCGGCACCACTGCCAATAATTAGTATATCGTGATCAAATTCCATGGCATTGTTTGGCCTTGTTTCTACACGGTCTTTTAAGGGATAATGCCCCTTAAAATCAAAATAACTCAGTCGGTTACTATACCGGCATTTTAATATTGCGAACAGTTTAATTTGTGTCGTAGTAGATGCACTATAATTAATTAAGAACTTTAAGGAAGTCGTATTGTCGTATCTTGTGAAGGCAAATTTTGAATGGTGGAGTAATAGATGAGCCAGCAGACAGTTGACGCTGAGCTTGTTAAGCAAGTGCAGGCAGGTGATAACAAGGCATTTGATGTTTTGGTTTTAAAATACCAAAACAAAGTCGTGAGCTTAGTGGGTCGCTACGTTAAAAACCAACATGATGCATTGGATGTCGCGCAAGAAGCATTTATTAAAGCATATCGCGCATTACCTCGGTTTCGAGGGGATAGCGCTTTTTATACTTGGTTGTACCGCATTGCCATTAATACGGCTAAAAACCACTTGGTTTCAGCTGGGCGTAGGCCAACCTCGGGTGCTGACATTGCGGATGCTGAGTACTTAGCTGGTGGTGAAGTGCTGCATGATATTGCAACACCCGATCGGCAGTATGCAGAGTCTGAAATGGCGACACTGCTTCAAGAAACGATTCAAAGTTTACCAGAAGAGCTTAGAGCTGCTTTATTGTTACGAGAACTTGATGGTCTCTCTTATGACGAAATCGCTGTGGCAATGGAGTGTCCGATTGGAACGGTGAGATCAAGAATTTTTCGTGCTAGAGATGCAATTGATAAAAAAATCAAACCTCTATTAGAGGATGGTTAAGGTTAGGGTGGAATGATGGATAAGTTAAATGAACAATTGTCTGCATTAGTAGATGGTGAGCTGAATGCTGAGGAAACTCAGTTAGTGCTTAAGCGGTTGAAAAATGACCCAGAGTACGCCAGCACGCTCTCTCGTTACCAGGCAATCAGTCAAGCGGTTGGCCGAGAGCCTTTGGTTAAGGTTGACTTAGTCTCCAGCATTAGTGATGCGATTGCATTGTCTGAGGATGACACGGTTGAGTATGTGGATCCTGCGGCATCTTCTGCGAGTAAGAAATCGTTGAGTATTTTTGAAAAAGTAGCGGGGGTTGCAATTGCAGCGTCAGTTGCGGTTGTGTCTATTATGGTTGTCAATACGTTGCCTGAAGAAGACGTATCATTACAGACAATCGCTCACACTGAAGCATCTGGTACACATTGGCAGACTAATGATGCGACTGTTGCAAATAAGCTCAATGCTTATTTGGTTAAGCATAACCAAACGGTTGTCCCTGCGCTACAAGGTGCCTCTAATGTACGCTTAGTTGGCTATGACGCCGCACCAAAAGCAGGTCAAAAATAATGATTCGAGGTCTCTGTTTTGCATTGTTGTTAGCTGCTAGTTCATTAGCGCAAGCAAACCCTGAAGCTATTCAGTGGTTGGAGAGGATGGTGTCATCTTCTCAAATGCTTAACTACGACGGTACGTTTATTTATATGCATGGTAAGCAGCTTGAGGCGATGTCGATTGTGCATCGGTATGACGGCGACCAAGAACATGAGCGGTTATTGTCACTAAATGGTGAGGCACGTGAAGTTGTTCGTAAAGGCAATAATGTGACCTGTATTTGGCCTGACAGTCAGAAAGTCATGGTTGACCATGGTGTGAAGAAAACATTTCCAGCAAAACTACCTGCCGATTTAGTGGCCTTGACGCCTGTGTACGAATTTAAAATGCTAGGTGAGGCGCGTATTGCTCAGCGAATCACGCAAATAGTTCAAATTAAACCTCGAGACAGATATCGTTATGGTTTTAAATTATGGCTTGATAAGGAAACCGCTTTACCACTGCGTTCCATTAGAACAGATAGTGTAGGGCAGCCTATTGAGCAAGTCATGTATACCGATTTTACGTTACAACCTAAGGCAGGTTTGCAAAAAACGTTGCCCCGTATTATGGGTAAAAGTTATTCATGGGTGATTAATGATGATAATAATGAGATGTCCTCTGCGACAACGCATTGGACATTTTCTCAATTACCTGCAGGCTTTACGTTAAAGCGAGTCATTATGGAGCAAATGCCTAACGTAGCCGAAAAAGTTGAGCGATTGGTCTTCTCGGATGGGCTTTCAACCATTTCTGTTTATATTGAAAAGAAGCAAGGTAAAGCGCCGTTGTCAGGGGGATCTAAAATGGGTGCAATGACGGCTTTTGGCGTGAATAAAGAGGGTTATTATATTACCGCAGTTGGCGAGGTTCCTCAGATTACAACCCGTTTGCTGGCTAGTGCTCTAAAGCTTCAATAATGATGACAGAAACAGCTGAGGTCGTAGAAGTTAGATCTGACAAAGTATTGGTTAAAGTGGTTAAGCAATCAGGCTGTTCTGGTTGTCAAAGTAAGTCTTGTGGTGTTCACTCTGTTTCTAAGTTAAGTCATCATCGCAGTGTTGAATTATTGCTAAATAATTCGGTGGATGCAAAGAAGGGAGATCACGTCCTCCTGGGTCTTGACGAGTCCGATATCTTGAAAGTGTCTGTGTTGGCCTATCTTGTTCCTATCTTCTGTTTGTTTGCTTTTTTGATACTAGGTCACCTACTGTCTTTTCCTTCTGCTTACGAACCGCTGTTTGGCATCGCTGGATTAGTGGTTGGTTTTGTTGGGTTGAAAAAACTCAATCCTGGGCAGTTACCCGTTATTTTATCGATTAAATAAAAGGAGTTTTGATGAAGTTTAAAATGATCAAACAATGGACCTTGTTTCTATGTTGTTTAATTGTGCAGCCTGTTTATGCAGCTCTACCTGAATTTACTCAGCTGGTAAAAGAACAAAACGGTATTGTTGTTAACATCAGTACCAAGCAAAAACATAAAATAGAGGGAAATGGTAAGCGGTTTAACATTCCTGGAATGCCCGAAGAATTTAAAGATTTTTTTAAGAAATTTGAAGATGTGCCAGACCATGATTACAGTGCTCAGTCTTTAGGTTCTGGTTTTTTGATTTCAGCAGACGGATATATTCTGACCAATTTCCATGTGATCAAAGATGCCGTTGAGATCATTGTTCGTCTGACTGATCGAACGGAAAAAATTGCGACTGTGATTGGCTTTGATAAAAAAAGTGATGTGGCCTTATTAAAAATACCTGGAGAGAAATACCCTTTTGCCAAAATTGGTAAGCCGAGTGAGTTGGAAGTGGGTGAGTGGGTGCTAGCGATTGGCTCACCGTTTGGTTTTGATTACTCTGTAACGGCCGGTATTGTGAGTGCAAAAGGCAGAAGTTTACCGAAAGAAAATTACGTTCCATTTATACAAACAGATGTTGCTATAAATCCTGGTAATTCCGGTGGGCCATTGTTTAATTTAAAAGGTGAAGTGGTAGGTGTTAACTCACAAATATATAGCCGTACAGGTGGCTTTATGGGGCTGTCTTTCTCAATTCCCATTGATATGGCAATGGATGCGGTACATCAGTTAAAAGATAAAGGCCGTGTCAGCCGTGGTTGGCTTGGTGTTGTTATTCAAGATGTGACTCGTGAATTAGCTGAAAGCTTTTCAATGAGCCGTGCTCATGGTGCCTTAGTTAGCCGAGTGCTTGCTGGTGGCCCTGCAGAAAAGGCAGGCTTTGAAGTGGGCGATATTATTGTTGAATTTAACCAAAAACCAGTTGAACGTTCAGCGATGTTACCGCCAATTGTTGGTGTGACGAAGGTGTTTTCGGTGGTGAAAGTTGAGATTATACGCCGAGGAAAACCGGTTACGTTATCTGTGCGTATTGATGAATTACCCAGTGATGACAATATTAAGCTTTCACGTACGGATTCAACTAAGGTGTTACAGCATGGTCGATTAGGTTTGGTTGTGTCAGATTTAACCAAAAAACAAAAATCAGATTTATCTGTCTCTAGTGGTGTCATCATTAACGATGTACAAGAAGGTGCTGCAAAGCTCGCTGGAATCACTAAAGGTGATGTGATTTTGATGGTGGATGGTAAAAACTTAAAAGATGTTGCCCACTTTAAGGTGTTGGTGAAGTCACTTAAAGCGGGGCGCTCTGTGGCTGTTTTGGTTCACAGAAAAAGAGGGCCTTCATTTGTTGCGTTAAAAGTGCCTGAGTAATCTCTTTGTGAGCGCTAGGGTTAGGGTGGGGCTTTATCTTATGATAGGGGTATTTTCCCCCTTGATCTTGTCTATATATGCACCACATTAGCACGCGTTTACTTGGAGCTGAGCATTTCTAAATGTAGTAAATGGTTGGGGGTGGGCTAAGGTTTCATGCTCATGTGATCGTAAATGATGCTTTTTCACTCGAAAAGGCATTGCTATTTTTGCTATACTTTATTTATAACTATAAAAATAAGTGCTCTGTTACAAAAATGAAAATCCTCATAGTCATCTTGTCCATTATCTTTACTGCGTTGCAATACCGAATTTGGTTTGGTGGCAGCACACACTTTGTGGTTGCAGAAGTGAAAAACCAAATACAGGAACAAGCTGATATCAATGATACTTTAATAAAGCGTAACAGCCGGTTGAAGGCCGAAGTGGTTGATTTAAAGCATGGTGTTGCCGTGATTGAAGAGCGTGCTAGAGGTCAATTTGGCATGATTCAACAGGGTGAAGTGTTCTTCCAGGTGGTTAAGCACCGCTAATCCATAATAAAAGTCTGATTGAATGCCAATCGTGACTCACGTATTGTAGTGGGCTAAATTTCATACTTAAGGTTTGTTCTAATGGATTCACTTCGTAAAGAGCAGCGCATTATGGTTGTTATGCGTAAAGTACTCTCTAACATCATCAAAGATACCACCCCTAGTCATCGTGGCATGCAACATCCATTAACCGAAAATACGATTCAAGATATACGGGATGCTTTTTCTTTGATTTCGTCAAGAGAGAATGAAATAGCAAAAGAGCTTGGTTTGGATGAAAGCCGGCCGCGTTTCACCGATGAGGTGACGACCGATAAAGTGGTACCGATTAGCTCTATCAGCCGAACACCAAAACCCAATGATGAAGACTAGCGTGTAATCTGTATTTTTGCGCGTTGTTTTAGGCGAGTTAAGTATTGCTTTAAGGCTTGCTCTCGCAGTCCTTTCTCGATAGATGCGCGCATAGAATTAAATGGCGCCATTTTGGCCTTTTGAATATCTTCTAGTAAAATGACGTGCCAGCCAATCTGAGTGTGGACGGGCGTGGTTGTGAAGCTGCCTTTCCTCATTTGGATTACCGCATTGGTGAAGGTGGCATCCATACTTTCTGGTGTAAACCAGCCTAAATTCCCACCTTGTTTACCCGATGTACCAAGAGAATATTTACCTGCTAAAGTGGAAAAATTTTGGCCTGCTTTTAATTTTTGAATGACAGAAATGGCATCTTTTTCAGTGTTGAGAAGGATGTGTCGTGCTTTATATTTGTAGTAAGTGGCTTTTTTCTTTTGTTGATACACCTGTTTTAACTTAGCTTCACTGACATCAAGGTCCCCAAGTGCTTGCTTTAGCATCATTTTAGTGAGCAGTTTGTTGTGTAAAAACTGTAACTCAGTTTGAACGTCTGGTAGTTTGCTAAAGCCGGTATTATTGGCTTCTTGAATGACTAATTGAATGTTGATGAGTTCATTGAGGATGGTGTCTCGTTGTGAGTCATCAAAGCTGTTGGCATGTTGTGCTAAGCGCTCAGCTGCATAACGATCAAAATAAGGCTGGCTAATGGCGTCTCCATTAACCGTAGCAACAACCTTTTGTAAGGGGGTTTGTGGGTTGCTATTGGCAAAACTTGAAAGGGTGCAAAGAGTGAGTAGGGTGATCAGTTGTCGCAATATTTTCATGGCTTATGGGAGCGCCTGTATAAAAGGCTTAACAACGACCTTGGCATAAATACCCGCTTCAATGTAGGGGTCTGAATCAGCCCACTTTTGTGCCGCGTCTAGAGAGTCAAACTCGGCGATCACTAAGCTACCTGTAAAACCATCAGGGCCAGGGGTTGTTGTCGCTTGTGCAGGGTGTGGGCCTGCAATCACAAGGCGACCTTGCTCTTTTAATAGCTCAAGTCTCGCGATATGTTTTGGGCGTGTTTTTTTACGCAGCTCTAAGCTGTTTTCAACGTCTTGGCTCATGATGGCAAATAGCATAGTGTTATCTTTTTAGGTTATGAATCAGTCGCTTCGGGTTTCTCTTCTATGTATTTTGAAACGGATAAGATAGATACAAAGGCAAACCCAATTGTCAGACCCATTAAACCAAATAATTTGAAATCCATCCAGGTATCCCAGCCATAATTCATGAAAACATACAGATTGATGAAGCCAACGGCGATAAAAAAGGCTGCCCAGCTTAAGTTAAGTCGGATCCATATCGTCATTGGCATGTCGATATTAGCGCCGAGCATACGTTCAATTAGGGTTTTTTCACCAATAAATTGGCTGCCGATAAAGGCGAGTGCAAAAACCCAGTTAATGATGCTGACTTTCCATTGTAAAAATAGTTTGTCTTGAATGTAGATGGTCATGCCACCAAAAATAAGTACCAATACCAAGGTGATAATGTGTATTTTTTTGACTTCATGGTGTTTCCACCAGTGAACGGCAACTTGCGCGACGGTGGCGACGATAAAAACCTTGGTGGCGAAGAGCACCCGGTCTATTTCAGCCCCGGGTTCACCAAAAATGGTTTGATAAAATTTGTTACTAGCAAAAAATAGAAGTGCTGGAAAAAAATCGAACAGAAATTTATTCATAAAAAGGTTTCAGTGTAGTGTGGAGGGTTCGCGCCACTTTAAAAAATATTTTTCGACAACCGACTTAACGTGTTCAGGGTATGTCATTTTAAGCATTTGAGCCATCCCTTGTTCAAAGAATTTAGGGGCATCCTCAGGACTATTGTCTGACAGGTTCTGGTAAGCAGTTTCCATGAAAGCGGTGTTTTGCGCGCGAGTTGCAATGATACCATGGTTAACCAAGAGTACACGCCATGCTTTTTTGTTGTCGTTATCAGATAGCTATAAAAGTGTGCTGTTAACATGTTGTAAAATGGTGCTCACCTGGTTGAATAAGCGCTCAAGTGTAATGGTCTTTTGTGCTTTATTTGTCGTTTGGGCAATGGCATTGACCACAGGTTTTAAGGTGTGTATCTCAGCCCCGTGTTGGCATAACCAAACCGCAAGTGGTAGTGCTATGTGTTCGATTTCACGTTTGGTTTGTACGCCATCTGTTTTGCCGACGTCGTTGGCAATTTTAATGATGGTTTGTAAGCATTGGTCACCAACACTGGTGATGAATTGAGGGTTGTGTTGCTGTGTCTCTTCGTAGGGTTTTAAAGACTCAATATTGGCAAGGATCTGTTGTATGTTGTGTTTGACGACCTCATCGTTTTTGGTCTGCCTGCTGTCTGCTAGGTAGCTATTAAGGTCAATAAAATGCTGCTGAATCGTACTGAGTGAAGTGGTTAGTTGCTGCTTTTTCAATGGGGTCACCGTATTATTATTCTTTTGTGGTATTATTTTTGTCTTTCTTTAAGTTAAGACCTACATTGGCGCGAATTCAAATTTATGATCAAAATAGACTGCCACTCGCACACAATTGCCTCTGATGGCGCACTCACACCAGAGGCATTAGTCGCCATGGCAGAGAAAATGCAGTTGACGCATCTAGCCGTGACCGATCACGACACAATGGCCTCTGTCGCAAAGGCGACGCAAGCGGCCATTGGCACTGGAGTCACGGTAATACCCGGTGTTGAAATATCAGTGACTTGGTTAGGCCGTACGATTCACGTATTAGGGTTGAATGTTGATATTCATAATGCTGAATTACTCGAAGGGCTGCGTGGTTTGTTAAAAGTACGTGGTGATCGTGCCGTAAAAATTGCCGAAGGCCTAGAAAAAGTCGGCGTAAAACAACCGCTTGAACATGTTAAAACTTTTGCGAAAGGGGAATTAATTAGTCGAACCCACTTTGCACAGGTGCTTATTGAGCAAGGCTTTGCCAATAATGTAAAACAAGTGTTCAAACGTTATTTAGTGAATAAAAAACCAGGTGCCGTTGAAGGTGACTGGGCGCCTTTAGCTGACGCCGTATCCTGGATTACCGCGGCAGGTGGAGATGCGGTGATTGCTCACCCTGCACGGTACAAGCTCACAAGAACGAAATTGATCCAGCTTATTGGTGATTTTAAAAATGCAGGCGGGGTAGGTTTAGAAGTTGTTTCTAGCAGCCATAGCTCGAATGAAATTCATATCTTTGCAGACCTTGCCGTTAAGCAAGAGATGTTTGCATCTAGAGGGTCTGATTATCATGGGTTAGAAGGTCAGTGGGCTAAACTTGGCCACATTGCTGATCTACCTAAAAAATGTGTGCCGATATGGTCAAAGTGGGGGCTGGAAACAACGCCGGTATAAATTCCATAGGGTTTTGTGATGAGTTGCTCTATACTTCGGTGGTTTTTTACCTCTGCGATAGACAATATGAGCCAATTTTTTCAAATACACCCAGATAACCCTCAGCAGCGATTGATTAACCATGCGGTTGAAATCATCAATGATGGAGGGTTGGTGGTTTACCCCACAGATTCTAGTTATGCCATTGGTTGCCATATTGGAGATAAACGCGCATTAGATCGGTTAAGGATGTTAAGGCAGCTCAATAGCAAGCATCACTTTACGTTAATGTGCCGTGACTTATCTGAGATTGCGAATTACGCCAAAATATCCAATTCAGCGTATCGTTTATTAAAGTCGCACACCCCAGGGCCTTATACCTTTATTTTAACGGCAACCCATGAGGTGCCTAGGCGATTACTTTCTGGTAAAAGAAAGTCGATTGGTATTCGTGTGCCAAATAATAAAATTATGTTGGCATTACTCGAAGCATTAGGCGAGCCGCTCATGAGTACAACCCTAATTTTGCCAAACGATGATGAGCCAATGTGTGACCCTTATGAGATTAAAGATGTCATTTCTGAGCAGGTTGATTTAATTATTGATGGTGGATATTGCGGGTTTGACTTAACCACAGTGGTTGATTTAATCGACGATGATCCAAAAGTGTTACGAGAAGGGTTAGGGGATGCTTCTACGTTTAGTTAAAGTAGGTCAATCTGTTCTCACTTAACTGCTTTAGGTTGAGGGTGAAATGTAAACAAGGGCTTGCTAGTATGGCGGTTTGAGCCATCAGTGGCAGACAATAAAAGGAAGTGTTTTGGATACCGTAGCGGCGAAAAATTCTCGTGTTTTGTCAGGGATGAGACCAACCGGCTTATTACATTTAGGCCATTATCATGGTGTGCTGAAGAACTGGGTTGAGCTGCAACATGAGTATGAGTGCTTCTTTTTTGTCGCGGACTGGCATGCATTAACAACGCATTACGAAGACCCAAGTGTGATTGCGGGTAGCACCTACGATATGGTTGTAGATTGGCTGGCGGCAGGTGTAGATCATAATGCGGCTAATATTTTTATTCAGTCTCGCGTACCTGAGCATGCTGAATTATATACCTTGATGTCGATGTTTACTCCTTTAGGCTGGCTAGAGCGGGTGCCGAGTTATAAAGATCAGCAAGAAAAGTTAAAAGAGAAAAATTTAGCCACTTTTGGCTTTTTGGGGTACCCACTGCTTCAAAGTGCCGATATTTTGATGTACAAAGCAGGGATTGTGCCTGTTGGTGAAGATCAGGTTGCCCATGTTGAGTTGACTCGTGAAATTGCAGGGCGCTTTAATCATCTTTATGGCCGAGAGCCAGGGTTTGAAGAAAAAGCGAAAGCGGCCATTAAAAAAATGGGTAAGAAAAACGCCAAACTTTATAATAATTTGCGCCGTGCTTACCAAGAAAAAGGCGACCATGAAGCTTTAGATGTCGGCCGAGCGTTATTAGAAAATCAACAAAACTTAACGATCAGTGACCAGGAGCGTTTATTTGGTTATTTAGAAGGTAGCGGGCGAATTATTTTGCCAGAGCCACAGTCATTGTTAACCAAAGCGTCGAAAATGCCCGGTCTTGATGGGCAAAAAATGTCAAAATCTTATGGCAATACTATTGCGTTACGTGATACACCTGATGCTGTAGAAAAAGCATTGAATAAAATGCCCACTGATACAGCTCGAGTAAGACTCACAGACCCAGGTGAACCTGGTCGTTGCCCGGTATGGCAATTCCATGAGGTGTACTCAAATTCAGAGGTGCAAGAAGCGGTTCAAGTCGGTTGTCGAGAGGCGTCTATTGGCTGTATTCAATGTAAAAGCTATGTGGTCGACGCGGTGCTGGCAGAGATCAAACCGATGCAAGAACGAGCGAAAGAATATACGGAAGATTCTTCAATTGTTCGGAATATTATTGCTGAAGGTTCTGAAAAGGCACGAGATGTTGCTAAAGAAACCATGGAAGAGGTACGTCAGGTCATGGGGCTGGCGTTTCGATAGGTAAAATATGTCAGAAGCAGGGGCTGAGGCCATTGAAGAACCGGTTGCCATTATTGCGGGTGACCCGCTCTTAGAGGTGCCTAAAGATTTATATATCCCACCCGAAGCTTTACGGGTGTTTCTTGAGTCATTTGAAGGCCCGTTAGATTTACTCTTATATTTGATCAAAAAACAAAATATCGACATCCTCGATATCCCAATCATTGAAATCACTCGTCAGTATATTCAATACATTGATTTAATGACGCGCCAGCAGTTTGATTTGGCTGCTGAGTATTTACTCATGGCGGCGATGTTATGTGAGATTAAATCTCGAATGTTACTGCCAAGGTCTAAAGATGCGACTGAGGATGAGGTTGATCCTAGAGCGGAACTCATTAGACGTTTACAAATTTACGAGCAATTTAAGCAAGCAGCCGCTGATCTAGATGAGCTTCCAAGAATGAACCGTGATACGTTTCAAGTGCAAGCCCAAGTCGTTGATGTGGTGAGCCATCAGGCTCCTCCTGAGGTCGAGTTAACTGAAGTGCTTTCCGCTTTTCAGGCTGTACTACAGCGCGCAAAAATGTTTACCAGCCACCATGTACAAAAAGAATCGCTGTCTGTTCGAGAGCGGATGACAAATGTCTTGGCAGCGTTAACATTGGAATCGTTCACTGATTTTACGAGTTTGTTTACTTATGAAGAAGGCAGAATGGGCGTTGTGACTACATTTTTGGCCATTCTAGAGTTGAAAAAATCTCAAATGATTGAGCTTGTTCAAAATGAGTCATTTGGTCAAGTGTATGTTCGAATCGCTGGTGAGTCCTCTGCTAGTGTCAATTAATATCAAAAATATTGTCGAAGCGGCATTGCTGGCATCTGGTCGAGTGTTAAATCTAGAGCAAATGTTGGCTTTGTTCGAAGAAAGTGAAAAGCCGGCAAAAGCAGAATTGGTGCAATTGTTAAATGAGTTAGCAAATGATTATGAAGGTCGTGGTATGATGCTGACTCAAATTGCATCTGGTTACCGGATTCAAGTTCGTGACGATTATGCATGGTGGGTCTCCCGTTTATGGGAAGAGAAGTCCTCAAAATATTCACGAGCTTTGTTAGAAACATTGGCGATTATTGCTTATCGCCAGCCGATTACCCGAGGTGAGATTGAGGATATTCGGGGTGTTTCTGTGAGTTCTTCCATCGTTAAAACATTGATAGAGCGAGAATGGGTGAGAGTTGTCGGGCAAAGAGAAGTGCCTGGTAGGCCGTCCATGTTAGGGACGACGCGGATATTTCTCGATTATTTTAACCTCAAAACGTTAGATGATTTGCCTACACTCGCTGAGTTGCGAGATTTGGATGATATTGGCGCGCATTTAGAGGCGGCCTTTAAGGCCAACAATGAAGATCCAGGTGCTGAAATGGATGATGATGCCGAGATGGCGACGCCTGAAATAAAATTGACGGTTGTTGACGGCGGGCAATCAAACCTGACTGTCGATGACGAAAGTAAAACGGATAACCCGCAAACACCATTGACGTTGGTGCCGGACACAAATAAGACTTTGGATGAAACAGAATGACGACCGTTAAGGGTGAGAAAATTCAAAAAGTACTGGCTAGAGCTGGTCTTGGATCCCGCAGAGAAATTGAAAAATGGCTTGAACAAGGCTTGATTCGGGTAAAACATCAGCCTGCAAAATTAGGCGACCGGATGTTGGAGACAGATCATGTGTCGGTAAAAGGTCGTGTGGTTAAGCTTGAGAAAAAACGTGAACGAGCGCGTAAGACCATAATCTATCATAAGCCTGTGGGTGAAATTGTCTCTCGTAATGATCCCGAAGGTCGAGACACGATTTTTAAAAATTTACCGAAGTTAAAAGGTGAGCGCTGGATTCCCGTTGGCCGTCTTGATATTAATACTTCAGGTTTACTGTTATTAACGACCGATGGTGAGTTGGCGCATCGCCTGATGCACCCTTCCTATGAGTTGGTTCGTATGTATGCGGTTCGAATTGTTGGCACGGTAACGGATGAAATGATTGATATGCTGCTGGAAGGCATCAAGCTTGAAGATGGTATTGCCAAATTCAGGAGTGTGCAGCGTGTTGCTGGAGGTGAAGGGGCAAATCAATGGTTCAATGTGAGCTTAACGGAAGGTAGAACTCGTGAAGTTAGACGTTTGTGGCAATCCTTTGAGCACTTAATGGTGAGCCGTTTAGTCCGTACACAATATGGAATGGTTGACTTACCTCGTGATGTTGCTGCTAGGCGCTGGCGATATTTGCCATTTCGTTTGGCAAATGCCTTGGCAAAGTCAGTGGGTCTAGAGGCTTCAAAAGAGGGTGAGGATGAGCGTAAAGGCACTCAATCTGACGATGGCCGTAAAAAAACACGGCAAAACAAAGGTCATCGTAGGCGATAATGATCGCCTGTTTGTTATCGCAGTGGGTTAAATTTGCCCGGAGTACTGTGTTGATAGCCTGATGACAATCACTTTTGATTTTAAGTGATTGGGTATGTTGGGCTGTTTGCCAATGATAAATACTTTACGGAAAGATTTATCCGGGACTTGTAAAATTCGTTGAATAGTGGCTTCACATTCGTCGTTATGTAAGCTGTCGCACATGTCGCCATTGAGTAAAAAGTGGCCGAAATGTTGGCTTTGCTCAATGCATTGCAATGCTTGAAGCGGTGTTTTAGTGTCTTCAATGGCATCCTCTGGGTGCGCCAGTTGGTGAATGCCCAGTTTGGGGTTCCAATAAAAAAAGCCTCGATGCTCGGTTCTACTCAGTTGTTCAAATAACTCGATAACTCCATCGCAATCTTCTGTTTGAATGATGGTAATTGGGAACTTAGATAAAACCAATCGTTTCAGTAAATCAATCTGAGGAACCATGAAACTCTCCTGTTAGCTTGCTTGAACCTGATTTCGGCCGTTATTTTTTGCTTGATATAAAGCTTTATCGGCACGTTCCATCAAAGATTGACCATTATCTATCTTTTCTAGTGTGGCAATACCTGAGCTAACAGTGACAGGAATGCTAGAACCCTTGTAGCGCATGATGGTTGACTCAACATTTAGACGAATTCTTTCCGCCAATAATTTGGCGCCAATTTCATCCGTGTTGTGTAAATGTACCGCAAACTCTTCACCGCCAAACCGAAACACAGAGTCAATGCTACGAATTGTGTCGTTAACGATTTGCACAAAAGATTGTAAAACATAGTCGCCTGCGGCATGGCCATAGGTGTCGTTGACATGCTTAAAGAAATCAATGTCGAGCATGATGAGTGAAAATGGTTTGTTTTGGCGTTGAGCAAGGCCTACTTCTCGATCTAGTGCAGGGTTCATTGCACCGCGGTTAAAGGCGCCTGTTAGTGCATCTTTTTGAGACAACTCTAATGCTTTGCGATACGTTAAGCAGTTACGCAAAGGGTATACTAAGCTGCAGAGTAAATTTTCAAGCTGCTCCAGAGTTTGGTCTGAAAATCGCTTGCGGCGCATGAAGGTAATCTGGCCGAGTGACTCGCCTTCAATCGTCAGGTTATAGGTGCACTTCTGGTTGGTTGGGACACCAAATTTTAAGCTAATGTTGTTTTCTTCATGGTGGTAAATGACACCGCTGATGAGGAAATCCATGGTCACAAAATTGGTAAACGTCTTGATGGCTTGTTCTATTTCAAGAGAGGTCTGCAATGCTGCAATAATTTCATAGCTGCGTTGTTTAAAGTCAACTTCGCTAGGTTCATTGATCGGTCTAAAGTCATTTGCTAGCTTGCCAGATATGGTTTTCAGTTCAATTGCCATGATATTGTCGCCTTCACTTTAATGTCAGTATAAGCTATGCGATATCTGTGCCATAAAAATATTATTTTATAAAACAATGCTTTACGGGGGTGGTGACGGAAAATCTGTGGCTGAGTCTTGCCGGAGGTGTTGCCAGGGGGAGATAGTGTGAAAAAATTGACGGATTTTACATGCAAAAAACCTGTGATGTGCTACCGCACACCACAGGTTTTTGACGGCGTTTCTTAGTTTGTGAGTAAAACGCGGTTGCTAAGCCAAGCGTTAATTTGCTGAAGGTCTGCTTTAACTAACATACCTGATGCTTGTTTAAGCTGAATGGTGTTAACAATATAGGTATAACGTTCTTGTGCTGCATCACGAATAGCCCGGTGGTATTCCTGTTGTGCGTTAAGAACATCTACAATTGTACGGGTACCGACATCAAACCCTGCTTTAGTTGCATCTAACGCACTCTTGTTAGATTTAACCGCTTGTTCAAGTGCGCGAGTTCGGCTGATGCTTGCCAAGACACTTAAAAAGGCTTGTCTGGTTTGGCTTACAGTTAAGCGGCGCTGACGTGACAATTGCTCTTTTGCGCTTTCGTGCTGGTGTGCCGCTTCACGTGTTTTTGAGCTGACAATACCACCTTGGAAAATCGGCACGCTAACTTGTAGAGAAATAGAGTTAACCTCTGTTTCTGGTTCAAATGCACCTTCTTTATTCGAGTTGTCGTAAGTTAAGTTACCCACGATATCAACGGTAGGGTAGTGGCCGGCACGTTGTAAATTGACATTTTCCAAGGCCGCTTCCATAACATACTCAACGGCTTTTAGATCAGGGTTCTTTTTAATGGCAAAGTCAGTCCATTCATCAATGTTGGCTGGTAATGGGCTGATGAGCGTGAAGGCATCACCAACAGAGTTCAAGGTAACATGATATTTATCGGTTAACTCACGTAGTTGCTCTTGTGTGTTTGAAATATCATTTTGAGCTTGAATTTCTTGTGCAACAGCTAAATCGTAACGAGCTTGAGCTTCATTGACATCAGTTATTGATATGAGGCCCACTTCAAATCGTTTTTTGGTTTGATCTAATTGACTGCCAGTGGCTTCTTTTTCAACGCGGGTGAACTTTAAGTTCTCCCAGGCTTTTAATACATTGAAGTAACGGTCTGTTACTCGAAAAGCGAGATTTTGCTCAGCTGATGCATATTTTGCTTCTGCTTCACCAATTTGTGCATCCGCAATTTTCAGCCCAACCCACTGGTCGTGATGATAAACGGCTTGGGTTAAGTCTAAGCGATAGCCAAAGTTTTCAAAGTCTTCGCTGTTGTCTCTATCGCTTAAGTTGGTTTTAACGCTTTCGTCTGTTGCGGTAACGTTAACTTGGCCTGAAATTTGAGGAACAAGAACCGAAGTCGCTTGAGGTTTTAATTCTCTAGTGGCATTTCTGTCTGCATAGGCTGCCCTAATATCTGGGTCATGTTGGGCGGCGAGGTTGTAAATGGTCAGTAAGTCTTCTGCGCCTGCTGTGCTTGAAAGTGAAAAGCAGATTGCTGCGCTTAAAAAGCTTAACTTAATCTTGTTCATTTCTTACCCTTTGTAATCTGGTGGCATATACTGTTTTACCAACAAGCCATATTTTCAACTGCGAGTATATTAACACATCATTATGAATGCCTGTAGCAAAAATCAAGACTCTGCGACGAGCTGTCGTAATCGCGTGACAAAACGTACTTTAGTATTTGTCTCAACAATTATAGTTGTAATTTCAAATTTTCTCATGCCCTGTTATGCCGCAAAAGTATCAGTAAAACCGTTGGCAGACGTCATGATATTTCCTGAGGTAGAGGCGCCAGGCTCTGTTGTTAGTCTGAATGACAGTGCAATAGGAGCATCGGTCAACGGTGTTGTTATGAGTATTCCTGCAAAAGTGGGGGATTTAGTGGCAGGCGGTGCCATTTTAGTTAAGTTGGACTCAAGTGACTTATCCTTGGAGAAAAAGCGGTTAAATATCCGCTTAAAGCGGGTGCAAAAACAAAAAGCTGCCGCAGATTCTGACCTAGCGAGGAAGCAGAGGTTAGGGAATAAAATTTCCAAGGTTCAGCTGAGGCAAGCAGAAACTGAGGCTGCCGTTCTGGCGCTCGACTATCAAGACACAGCTGCACAATTGCAACTGGCAAAAAATAAACTGGTGAGAACCACTATTCGGGCGCCTTTTAGAGGCATTGTCACTGAAAGGTTAGGCCGAGTTGGAGAGTTTGTCAGCCCTGGCAAGTCTTTGATTCGAATCGTAGATGTTGAAAATATTGAAGTGACGGCTAATGTCCAAACTAAGGATGTGGGCAGCTTGGAAAAGGCCAAAAAAATTGCCTTTCTTTATGATGGTGTGGGGTATCCTCTAGTAGTAAGGTCTGTGGTTCGGGTTCGGAATCAAAAGACTCGTACTCAAGAAGTTCGGTTGTCATTTGTGAAAAAGCAAGAATTGCCAGGCACAGCAGGACGTTTACGATGGACGCATACTCAACCACACATTCCCCCTGAATTACTTGTGCGTAGAAAAGGACAGTTAGGCGTGTTTATTTTGAAAAATAAAAAAGCACACTTTCTCGAGTTGAAAGGTGCTTTAGAAGGGCGCCCTGTTTATACCACGCTTTCAAAAAGTACATTGATTATTATCAAAGGTCGATACAGTATCAAAGATGGTACTGTGCTGAAAAAATAAGCCCAGTCTATGATTAAAAAAATACTAGAAAACCATGTCTTCGCAACACTGACGTTTATATTTGTGATGATGGTAGGGATTTTTGCCTATAACGGTGCGCCACGAGAAAAATACCCAACATTTCAAATTAATACTATTGCCATTATTAGTGCATTGCCCGGTGCATCTGCCTACGATGTTGAAAAGCTCTTAACAAAACCCATTGAAGATGCTGTTTCTAAGGTGGGTGATGTTCGCTCTGTTATTAGTACCAGTGTGGAAGGGGCGACGACGGTTGTTGTTCGTTTTAACGATATCGGTAAAGGGGAATACTTAGCAAGAGTCACCGATATCAGTCGAGAAGTGGCCGCAATATCAAGATCGTTTCCTGCAGAAGCAACACCTCCTCAAATTAATAATATCGATAGTTCTAATGCCATCCCAGCTGCAACCATTGTTGTGTCGTCAAATGCGGATGATGAAAATTTACGTCGTCAAGCACGGTTTGCATTGAAAGAAATTGAAAGAACACCTGGTGTAGAGCGCGTGTCGAGTGTGGCGCTGAATGACCCAGAGTTACGAATTGAATTTAAACCAGACCAGCTTCAAGGTGTTGGTTTATCGCCGGTTGACCTTGCAAACACCATTAGTGCCCACTTCCGAGATACTTCAGCGGGTAAGCTTAAAGTTAATGACAAGCGTTGGGTTGTGCGTTTGGTTGGCACCCAAAGTAGCCCTGAATATTTAGCGAAGCTGCCAATTTTAACGTCAGTTGGTGAAATACCTTTAGGCAGTGTTGCTGATATCTCTCGGGCACGAGAAAAATCTACAAGATTAGTCAATTATGAAGGGAAACCGGCCGTACTACTGAATGTGGCTAAAAAAGGAAATGCAAATACGCTGGAGGTATTGGATAAAATAAGAGCTTTCATCGAAGATAGAAACAAGCTGTCGTATGCAACAGGCGTAAAAATAACGTTGTTATACGATCAAACCGAAGCGATTCGTGGCTCTATTGAAGTGATGGAAAGTAATGCTGCCTTCGGTTTGATCTTAGTCATGCTAATGACGTGGTTGTTTTTAGGGTTAAAAATGTCCCTGCTGGCAACCATGGGCATTCCATTTACCTTAGCGGGTACCTTTTGGATACTCAGCCTGATGGGAATTAGTTTAAATAACTCAGTATTGTTGGGCGTCGTCATTAGCTTAGGGATGTTGGTCGATGATGTAATCGTGGTTGTTGAGAGTATCTACGACAATTTAAAAAAAGGCATGAAGGCACTCGATGCGGTGTATGCGACGGCAAGAGAGGTTTTTGCACCGGTTGCTGCAGCAGTGCTCACAACCATTGCCGCATTTCTACCTTTAATGCAAATGCCTGGTATCGTTGGTAATTTCTTATTTGTTGTCCCCTTAGTGGTGACGCTTGCTTTGATATTTAGTTTGATTGAAGCGTTTTGGATGCTACCAGCGCATATTCAATCGATGAATGTGGAGACTGGCGGTCGTACATCAAAGATACAAAAAATTCGTGAGCGTTTTACCTTAAAACTGCAAATCAAGTTCACGAAAATGCTGATTAAAGTCATGCGTCGTCCCAAAGCTATGTTGTCTGCGGTGGGGCTGTTGTTTTTTCTTGCGATCTTTATTAAAGCGTCAGGTTTGGTTCAAACCAATTATTTCGCTCTAGAAACCTATCGTGTTTTTTATGTTGAAATTGAGTTGCCCTCAGGTTCGCCATTGGAAAAAACTTTGGGTAAATTGTTAGAAACTGAGCAAGTTGTTAAGAATATGCTGGGCGATGAAATTGATGCGCTTGCTGTCGCTGTTGGTCAGCACTCGAAAAAAACGGGTGAGCAATATGGCCAGGTTATTGTGAATTTAAAGCCACAGACTAAGGGGATGCGCGATGTGGTGGAAGTGATTGACGAGTTGCGCCCGTTACTTGATGACATTCCAGGGCTATCAAACGCCAGTATTTTGAGCTTTTCAGATGCACCAACAGATGAGCCGATTAAGGTGAAAGTGCTGGGTGATGATTATGGTGAGATTTATGCGGCTGTAAAAGATGTTAAGAAGATCTTAGAGGATATGCCTGCAATCACAGAAATTAGTGATGAAACCTACACGGGTAGTATTGAGCTGGCCTTTAAATTGAATTTAGACGCAGCCAGACGTGCGAGATTAAATCCTGAGCAAATATCCCGTAATGTCAGATTGTTAGTTGATGGCGAAGTGGTCGCAAGTGTTCAAGATAAAGGGGAAAGCGTTAATATTCGAGTGATCAGTAATATTGGTCAGGTGGATAATATTGATGATTTTTTGCGAATGACAATCCCGCTGGATGATGGCAGTAATATTCCTATTGGTGAACTTTTAAAATATGAAACACGGGAAGGGGTTGGTTCGCTAACGCATTATAAATTTAAACGTGCGTTAACCATCAAGGCAAAATTTGATAAGACGTTGACAAATACGGTGGAGGCTAATAAAACCCTGAAAGCGGAATGGGATAAAATCCACGATAAGCATGCCAACGTCAACTTGGACTTTACCGGCTTACTAGATGACATTACTGAAAGTTTGGATGCATTTGTGGCGTTGGGTTTAGCAGGGCTATTACTGATTTACTTAATATTAGGAACTCAGTTTAATAGTTATACGCAGCCATTCTTAATTGCGGTAACCATCCCTTTGGCGTTCATTGGTGTTGTTTTTGGACTATTCATCACTGGTAACCCAATGAGTTTGTTTACCATCTATGGGATTATCGCGTTAGCGGGTATTGCTGTAAATGACTCGATTGTGATGATATCAGCTGCGAATGACCGGAGAAAAGCAGGAATGACAAAACTGCATGCAGCCATTTATGCAGCACGTAGGCGAGTGGTACCCGTTATCATTACGTCATTGACGACGATCGCGGGATTGTTTTCATTGGCAGCCGGTTTTGCAGGCCACTCTTTGATGTGGTCACCTGTGGCAACCGTTATTGTATGGGGGTTAACGTTCTCAACCTTTTTGGTCTTATTTGTATTACCCACGCTTTATTATGTGTTTGGTAAAGAAAATGAGTTTGTTTATAAGCAAACAGTGCAAAGAAAATTATTGGGTGGCGTTTGTGCGCTAATTGGGAACCCAATGCGCCGAGTTAAGGCTAAGCTGTCTGGAGATGATAGTTTTGAAGAAGATTTGCAGCACCAAGATGTCATTTCTCTGGGTGTTGATATGTTCCAAAATGGAAAGTTTTGGGAGGCAATCATCCATTTTGAACAAGTGGCGGTTAAGTTCCCACAAAGCAAGTCCTTGAATCTAAATGCCGCGCAAGCGATGTTGATTTTCATGCAAAGGAATGGTGCTGATGTTGGTTTTTTAAAGCGGTCTAAACGGTACTTAGATCGTGCTGAAAAAGTCGCACCGAATGACGAAAAATATCATAAATTATTGAAACTCTATGACCACCTTGTGGAAATGGGTGGGGATAATCCTAACTTAGATTAAAAGGCTGTTAATATGAAATGGATGATAGTGATTGCAGGCATATTGTTAAGTCAAGGGCAGGTCTGGGCTGATGGTTCTGAGCAACACTGGGGGGCAACTCAGCGTTCTGCACTGAGTAAGGCCAAAAAAATGTCAGCGACAAAATGCGAGATTGGTAAACCTGCCAAGATCAAAACAAACTGTGTTCAAGATTTCGAGGGAAAACCAAAAACGTGGGATAGTGGGCCGAATAAAAAATTGGTCTGGATGTGTGAGTTAAGCTTTGATTGTGTCGAAGACCCAAATTGGCGGAAACGGAAATAATGCGCTTAGATTGGCTTCGCCATGGAGAACCTGACGGTGGGAGCAAATATCGAGGGCATTCAATTGATGATTCGCTTACTGAGCGAGGCTGGCAGCAGATGTGGCGCGGCGTCGGTCGTGAGTGTCATTGGCAGGCGGTTGTTTCATCGCCGATGGTACGTTGTGTCTCTTTTGCAGGTGCGATTGCGAGTCGTTATGATTTATCTTTAGAAGTCATTGATGATCTAAAAGAAATTGGATTTGGAAGTTGGGAAGGTAAAACTAAAGCGCAGCTATTAGAGGAGTGTGCTGACGAGTATCATGCTTTTTATCATGATCCCGTAAATTCAAGACCCGCCGAATCTGAAAACTTAGTCTCTTTTATGCAACGTGTGTCTCGTGCTTTTGAATCAATCATTAGTCGCTATGAGGGGCAAGATGTGCTGGTGGTAACGCATGCTGGCGTCATTAGGGCAGCGCTGTGCCAGGTTGTTTTTGCTGAACCAAAAGGGATGTATCAGGTCAAAGTGAGTAATGGAAAGCTAACCCGGTTTGAAATGTCTGAGTATGGAATTTCTTTAATATCTCATGGGCTTACGTTGGGTTAATTTATTTTATTTATGTTTTTACGGCGATGAATTTACCCGAAAATAATACAAGTGAAAATCATAATAGACTTATATAGATCGTTTCGTTATAATCGCTTGGTCGGGAAATGACGTTTTTCAACGACAGGTTTGATGTTTTTGAGCTACAATGGAAATAGAAACCAACAAATATAATATCTTTAGGGTTTAGGGAAATGAAATTACAAAATATTTTGATTCTGGTAATGGGGTGTGCAGCGTTAACGCCAACAGTAGCTCAAGCTGAAAGTGGCTTTATTCCAAGAGCAAGTATTGCGATCTCACAATACCAATTAACGCAAGACGCAAGACCTAACTCAGGTGTAGATTTCCCCGAGTTAGACTTCAATGTTGTGTTTAACATGCTCGGTGTCGGCGGTACTTTTTATAAAGATAAGTACTACATGGATATCTTTTTGCAACATTCTGATAACCAAGTTGATATCTTTGA
The DNA here is from genome assembly GCA_018672285.1 of Methylococcales bacterium. Classification (GTDB taxonomy): domain Bacteria; phylum Pseudomonadota; class Gammaproteobacteria; order JABHGC01; family JABHGC01; genus JABHGC01. The sequence goes on along the minus strand of JABHGC010000225.1, from coordinate 82,088 downwards.
TGAAAACGTGGGTGGTCTGAGAGTATTTGAACAGTTCAAAGGTGATCGAAAAGATGGTGCAATTACCTTTGGGATGAAAGTGTTAGACTTTAGAGGCTCCGTTTATGGCGGCTATAAAGTTGGTATTAGTGAAGCTGCAGGTGACTCTCAAACAACGCTTAGATTTGAAGAAAGTGGCTTTTTTCTGGGTGGTAACTACAGTTGGGCAATTGGCAAAGGTAACTTAACGGTTAACATCGCTGTTGCACAGTTAGATGGCAAACTTGAAGAAAAAGCACCACTGGCGGGCGCTGCCCTCGGTGTGAACTTAGACTTAGATGCGGATAGTCAAGCAACAGGTGTGAGTTATGGTGTTGCATGGAGTGCACCTATTTCTGAAAAGTTGACCTACTCTTTTTCTGTTGATGCAAACAGCTATACCTTTGACGACGTGAAAGACGATGCTGCTAATGATCCACCAGATGAGTTAGAAGAAAAATTCATTACAGCAAAACTATCATTTTCGTATCACTTCTAAGTTAATCAACAGCTAACGATGGCAAACATCGTTAGCTGATCTATACTAATAATAATAAATAATCTTAGAGCGGAGTGTGATTGGTGGGCGTGGAAATTGATGGCTACACCATCGAAAAAAAGTTAGGAACAGGCAGTATAGCAAGTGTTTATTTAGCGATAAATTTAGCAACTGGTGAACAAGTTGCGCTAAAAGTCCATATCCCCGAGCTTTCAAACGACCCTGAATTTCAAAAACACTTTCTTACCTATAGCTCAAGCGTTAGAACCCTCTCTCATAAAAACTATTTAACAATCTATGAAGTCGGCGTCTCAAACGGGCATTGCTTTATTGCTATGCAATATATTGATGTTGCACCCCTGTCTCAAAATGTACTCTCGCAACAACGTGCAAAAGATCAGTTAATTCAATTAACGCAAGAAATTGCAAATGCTTTAGGGTATTTGCATGACCAAGGCTTTGTACACAGACGAACAAAGCTGAGTAACTTGTTTTTGTTGGAAAATGGGCATGTCATTTTATCTGAGGTTGAGATTGCCAGAGGCATTATTGAAAATGAAGCAACCCACCTTGTAAAAGACACAATCGTCTATGTCCGTTATGTTAGCCCAGAGAGAATTCAAGGGCGTAAATCGGACAACCGAACCGATTTTTATTGCTTTGGCTTAACCTTGTTTGAGCTGTTGTTGGGTAGTTTGCCCTATGAGTCAGAAGACCCTGAAGAGCAACGGCGTCTACACCTTGAAGGTGAAATTCCAAAATTACCAGCGCCCAATCAGCGTTATCAAACATTGATTGATCAATTGTTGGCTAAGAACCCGCAGTACCGAATTGCGACAAATAAGCAGTTTTTAAATGTTGCTAGAGAATCAGGTTTGCTCGCAGCAAAACATAGTTTCGCTCAAGCAGCCACGGTAGCGTCCACCCCCCCAGAGGCTTCTCCTGTTGCTGAAAAAAAATCCTCAGCATTAGTACCTGCGCTTGTCGTTGGTGGTGTTGCCATTGCTGGTGCTATCTTCTTTTTAGGGCAGTCTGACAAAACCAAACTCAAAAATACAACAGAAGAAACAACTCAGTCACCTTCTGAGCCGTACAATTTTGATGGAGATACTGGGGATGAGGTCATCGTCCCAACAGTAGATATGGCTCAGGTAAATGCGTTATTAGCTAAAGCAAAAGAACAGGTCGACTCAGGTAATAGGGTTAGCCCTGAGGGTAATAATGCGTATGAAAGCTACCAATCTGTACTTGAATTGGTTGCGAATGATGAGGCTGAATCTGGCCTTCAAGAAATATCTCAGTACTACTACCAGCAAGCTCTCAATAGTAAAGAACTGGGTAATTTTGCAGAAAGTCAGCGCTATATTGACTTGGGTAGATCTCGATTTCCGTTAGATACAGGGTTGCTCTTTTTAAATGAGACGGTTAAGGCTGGGCTTGAGAAGGTAGAGGCAGAAAATCGAGCCATAGAGCAAAAAGTTCAAAAAATTGTTCGCTTGAAAGAGCAAGTAGAAGTTCACATTAAACGTCAAGAGCTCACAAGCCCTCCAGGTGATAACGCGTTTACAGCCTATCAGCAGCTTTCCGCATTGGAGCCTCAAGCTAAGTGGGTCGAGCAAGGTGCTTTGCGTATTGCCAATGAATTTGCAGCGCTTGCACAAGATAGTTTACAGAAAAAAAACTTCTCTGATGGGATGGATCTAGCTCGCGAGGGTTTACAGATTTTACCGACCCATGCTGAGTTGAAAAAATTAAACCAAGATCTTCAAGTCGCATTTGAACAGCAGCTCGCTGACAATAAACAGCAGGCAGAGCTTGATAAGAGAAAAAGAGAGGCGGCAAAAAAGAAGGCAAAAATTAGTGCCTTACTTAAAAAAGCGCACCGACAATTCTCTGCAAATAAACTGACCTCTCCTGGAGGTGATAATGTTGCTGAAACGTTTAAAACGATTATGGAGATAGACCCTTCTAATGGCGCAGCAAGAGATGGGTTTAACCAGATAGCAGACCAATACCTTGCGCTTGCTAAGAGTAGAAGCCAAAAAGATATTCAAAAAAGTATTGATATGATTGACCGTGGCTTGCAAATTATGCCGTTACACGCAGGCCTGAATGCATACCGATCTACGTTAGTTGATGAGAAAATCAAGCAAGATGCGTTGAATAAGCGCAGAAATGACCAAGAGCGTGCGATTCAAGCACTCGTTTCGCAGGCTGATAAGCAATTTGCCGCGAAACGTTATACTTCACCTGCTGGCGACAATGCGTTTGAAACTTATCAAAGAATTCAAACAATTGCCTCTAAAGATAAGCGTGTACAACGAGGTTTTGAAAAAATTGCAGGCGCCTATCTCAAGCTGGCTAAACAAAAAATGGCAAATAATGAATATAAGCGTAGCCATGTATACGTCAGGAAGGGATTAAGTATTTTGCCTGGCTATCAGCCGCTGCTCAGTTTTAAATCATCACTGGCTAAACAACAAAAAACGTATCAAGCGGATCAATTGATTAAAAAACAGTTAAGTCACTCCGCTCAATTGTTGCTAACAGCTAAAAAGCAAATACAGGCGGAAGATGCAAATGTTGTTAATACTTATAATGAACTTAAAAAAATGCAAGGTGCGAGCCGGCAGGTGCGTGATTTAAAAGAGAGTATCAACAAAATGTTCATCAAGCAGGTTCGCGCTTCACTGTATGCAAGCCAGTATAAAAATGCGCTGCAAGAAGTTCGCTCTGCAATTCGCTTTAGCCCTGATGACAATGCGTTGTTAAGTCTAAGAGATCGAGTAACGGCAGAAATTGCTAAGCAGAGAAAAGAATCTAACCGAGCGAATCAAAATGTTGTAGCACCGACACCTAAACCTGATGTCATTGAGCCTGAAAAAATAGAGCTTGATCCAGCGAATGGGCCTGAATCGCTTGAACCACCTAAAATGAAGAATTTCGGTACATTCTAATGTAGGTTCGTCCTTACAGTTATGTAATCCAATGCTTACTCCCTTAAAGGGGGTATAACGCTGTATTCATATTTTAGCTGCAATCAGTGCCGTTTGTTCACCACCGCATATCGACAAACTGCTACCCTTCGTACATCTCTAAATGTAATAAAAATTCATGAAAATAAGGCGTTACAGAGATTTTTGTGGCCTTAATCCTATCTGTTATATTCTAAAAAAAAGTCACAAAGTTACTTTGTATATCTTGATATGGTAAAATACCTCTCACATTAGAAATATTTCATTTGGGAATAAGTAAGCGACTTATGAAGATATCGGATTACCAAATTGACAAAGAACTCGGGCGTAGCTCTTTTTCTACTTTATACCTTGCTCACCAAGTTGGAGCCACGACACCTGTTGTGCTTCGAATGTATTCATCTGATATATCAAAAAACAGTGGTTTTCAGTTAGTTTTTAAAACAGTGTATGGCAAGCTGGTCAAAGTGAGACATGACAATTTATTGCCTGTGCTAGATTTCGGTATTGCAGATAAGCATTGCTATTCTGTCTCTGAATATATTGAGTTCCCCAGTCTACAGCAGAAACGATTGAAGCTTCCATCTCAGCAAATGCTACAAGTAGCACTTGATGTGTCTGAGGCGCTGTCTGAAATACACGATGCTGGTATTGTGCATTCGGGTATCGAAGCGAATAATATTTTTCTTGATGCAAGAGACAAAGCGCTGCTTGGTGAAGTTGATATTGTTCAACTATTCTTGAATCAGTCTGAAAGTCATCCTAAATTTTCTCATAAGTCACCATTATCAGAAGTACCGCCAGAGTTATTATCTGGGCGAAAAGTGAACCATCGCTCCGATTATTATCAACTTGGTTTGGCGTTGTTTGAGCTGCTAGTTGGTCGACCTGCCTTTCAAAGTAATGATAAAAAAGTGCTGTTAGCACAACATGCTGAAGGTTTTATACCCAGTTTACCAAATGCTCTGAGGCATATTCAGCCCGTTATTAATCAATTGCTGGCTAAATCACCTGAAAGTCGTGTTGCGACTAAAAAGCAACTTTTTAACACGGTTTATGCACTTGAAAATGATTATTCATCAAATTTACCAAAACAGAACCATAACACTCGACCGTATGCCAAATGGGCAGCCGCTGCAGTTATCATGTTATGTGTACCATTATTAGTATGGGTTGGGTCAGGTGATCCTGAAGAATCCTCTGATTTTGCTGTGATTAGCCAAGAAAATGACTCTCTCATCACGCAAACAATCGAAAATGTAGACGCTCAGCAGTTGGTCGATAATGATGAAAATACACGAGCATCTCTAAGCTCTATTCAAAAATGGCAAGATGCCCAGGTACTGATTGAAAAAGCCAAAGCACAAATCGGGGTGTTAAAATTGAGCCAGCCTGCTGGTGATAATGCTTTTGAAACATACCAAGCGTTGCAAGCATTATTCCCTGATGAGCCATGGGCTGAAGAGGGCATTAATGACATTGCTGAGAAATATTTAGCCCTTGCTAGACAACAGCTTAATGCTGGTAATGTTGAGCAAGCATTGGCAATGACTGCATTTGGTCTCGAAGTAAAACCAGATCACCGTAGCCTGCACTATTATGAAGAGTATTTGCATGAAGAGAAGAAGCACCAGCAAGTACAACAGGCCGCTAGAGTTAAAGAGCAAAAGGTGCTCAAAAAGCAACAAAAACAAGCTGCACAACAAAAACGAGCAACGATAAAACGATTACTTGCATTGGTTGAAACTCAAATTAGTGAGTATAAACTGACCTCTCCTGAAGGTGATAATGCAGTTGATAGTTATGCAAAAATTCAGAAGCTATACCCAAGTAATCCTATCGTTCAAGAAGGTTATAACCGGATTGCGACGATCTACTTAAACTTAGCAAAAAAATACTTAAAAGATGAAGCTTTTGATAAAAGCATGTCGATGGTGACGAAAGGGTTGACGATTTCCAAGCACCCTGACTTGTTGTCTTTTAAGCCTAAGATTGAGATAAAAAGGTTAGAGCAACGACGTAAATTAGATAAAATAAAACACTTGTTAGCGAAGGCTGAGTCCCAATTCCAGCAGAATAAATTGGTATCTCCAAAAGGCAACAATGTTTACGAAACCTTAAAAGAAGTACAGGTGATTTCTCCACGACACCCCATGGTAAAACAAGGCTTTAATAAAATTGCAGATCGTTTTTTAACTCAAGTGAAGCGTAAGCAAGCCAAAGGCAAGCAAACTGTTAAAGAGAGTGAGCGCCTGTTAGGTATGGTGAATATGGGAATTTCATTACTCCCAAGGCATAAAGGGCTGGCAAGTTATAAGCAGGAGCTTGAGCAGGTCATTAATACCTATAAAGGGAAGCAAAAGGCACAACAAAGAGTTGAGAAGCAAATTGTGGACTTGTTGAAAAAAGCCAAATCACAGGTGGCGTCCGGTAAGTTGTTGGCGCCCTTTAAAAATAATGCCTATCACACGTATGAAAAGTTAATTCAAGTAGCACCAACAGATGTTCGGGTTGCAGCGCTAAAAGAGTCCTTGGTTAAGCAAACCTTGAAAGTGGTAGAAAAAGAAAAATCACAAGGGAAGCTAGTACAGGCACTTACTCACTTAGATGAGGTGCTTGCTATTTCACCCAATGACAGCGCAAGCCGCCAGGTAAAGAAATCGTTGCAAAAACAGATTGCTGAAGTCGCTAGAATTCAAGTGGCTGAGCAACGAGCCGCACAAGCTAAGGTTAAAAAGAAGACTGTTTCAGCTGAACCTAAAGCGCCAAAAGTTAGGGTCTTCGGGACATTCTAAACCCTTACAATTAGCTTGATATTGCCTACACTTAAAACGTGAAATCTTTTGATCAAACGTTAAAGGTTAGGCTATGGCTATATCATTGTTTGCAGGAACAATTACTCAGTACTATCGCCAGACGACACACATACATGCTTGCCACTCTGGATTAGCGGAAGATCAGTTGGCGGTATTTTCACTGGATGAAGATGTCAGGCTTTGGCAAACAGCAATGACCGAAGGTCTTGCTAATGATCTAGAAGAACCCCTCATTTGGCAAGAATCTAATACCAAACCAAGCAAATTCATCTCTCTAGAGCAAAGCCAGTATATGGCCTTAATGTTGTGTGCTGTGTACTTGACTCGGGATCATTTAATGTTACCCAGTGCATTGCCTAAAAAATTGAATTTAGACAAAAACTATCAGAATGATTTTACTCAAGATGGCCACTCTTGTTTTCCAACCATCCTAAGGCCAACATTTTGGCTGCCTAACTATTTTGATTTTACGTTTAGTGGGCAAAATGTTGTTCATGAAGAGGTGATGATAGGTTCTGTCGTGCATTTAAAACATGAGTTACAGTCGCTAAAGGCACTTATTTCTCAGGCGATATTAGCCGATGAAATGCCAAGTCGTGAAATCCTCAAGTTTGCCTCTCAGGCCATAGATGCTTACACCGCTGCGGTGACTTTTTCGGAGCAATCGAGTGTGCCAATCGTGTTGTCAGATTCAACGATGAGTGCAGGAATCATGTAGCGAAAAGCCGCTATCAGCTTTAGAGTAGCGGCTTTTATCGTGGCTTATTTAAAGGAGATAAGTTCTACCTCAAAAATCAACGTAGAATAAGGCCCAATTTTTCCACCTGCACCACGTGCACCATAGGCAAGGTCATAAGGCACAAATAATTTCCATTTTGCACCCGGTTTCATGAGTTGTAATGCTTCAGTCCAGCCTTTTATTACGCCATTGACCTTGAACGAAAGGGGTTGCCCACGTGAGTAAGAGCTATCGAATTCGGTGCCGTTAATGAGGGTACCGCGATAATGAGTGGTAACTTTACTCGTTGCCGAAGGTGACTGGCCCTTGCCCGCTTTAATGACTTGGTATTGTAATCCACTAGGTAAGCTTATAACGCCTGCAGCCTGTTTATTTTTGGCTAAGAAATCGGCACCTTCTTGTTTGTTATTATTGGCTGTTGAGCTGTTCTTTTCCTCTCTTTTTTTCTGTTGGCTTGCCTTGAAGTTAAGTAAAACCGTTTGCATTTCTTCTAGTGTTAATTGGGCTGGTTTGCCGGTGACGGCATCACTTAAACCTTGCTGAACTAGTTTGATGTCGAGTTGGGCGCCTTGTTGCTTCAGTAGCGCGCCAAGTTGTTGGCCAAAACTATAGCTTAGCTTTTGTTGTTCGTTGGCAAGATGGCCATCAGCCATAACAGAGGTGCTAGCGACAAGTGCGATAGTGGCAAGCAGTCGTTTCATTTTGCATTCCTTGTGTTTTTTAAGTGTTGTATGGGCTACATAACCTGCCTGATACATGGCTTTATCAATGTGTCAGGCGAGTGGTTTATGCTAATTGTTAGCCGTTATTGTTAAGATTAAGATATAACATAGAAGTTCCTGAATTACTTCAACAAATGCTCGAAACGTTTATCTGTTAAGGTTCGAAGAAAAGCTTCGAGCGCGGCCATTTTCGCATCAGTCAGTTTCTTGGCTTTTAAATCTTTTTTATTGACGGTTGCCGGTACTTCAGCTGCGTTCCAAGGTTGTTTGTTTTCTGGGTTCAGGTGTCTTTTTTTGTTGTTAAATTTGTCGTAAAAGGCGAGTACGGTAGACAGCTCTTGAAATACCCCGTTGTGCATATATGGCCCTGTTACGGCAATATTCCGGAGCGTGGGCACCTTGAATTTGCCATCATGTTGTTGGTCGGTAATAGCGGGGTTTTCAAGTAAACCATGGTCAATATGGGTACTGGATTTGCCATTTTTAGAGCGCAATGCCGTATTTTTTGGTGTTCCGATATTATGGTATTCGTAATTGGTAAAGGTTTCACCGGTTTGGTCTTCAGAGGCTTTTAATTGGTGGCATGTTGCACAATTGGTGTTGTTGTTAGAAAAGAATAATGAGCGCCCTAGCTCTTCGTGATCGGTCAAAGTGTACTCACCCTTTAGATAGCGGTCGTATTTAGAGTCAAACGGGGCAAATTCAGTGGTGCTCTCAAATGCGGCAATGCTCTTTGTCATGGCGAGATAGGCTTGGTCAACATCGCTAAAAATATCTTTACCGAACAGTGAGGTGAACGATTGAACGTAAAAAGGGTTATTTTGTAGCTTCTTGACTAAGGCTGCTTTGTCTTTCATACCCATTTCAATGGGGTTGGTTGGTGGGCCGCCGGCTTGGCCTTTAAGGTCAGTTTCTCTGCCATCATGGAATTGGCCGCCTTTATATTTTTGGGATTTAGTATCGAAATGAAAGGCTGGTGAGAGCGAAGCATACGCAGCTGTCGGAGCATTCCTGTCACCAATGGAGTGGCCGTCATCACCAAGTGAACCTGCACCTTTAACGCCATTATCTCTGTTATCAATGAAGCCATGTTTGGGGTTGTGACAAGTTGCACAAGATTGGGTGCCGTTGTTAGACAGTTGTGTGTCGTTATAAAGTGCATTCCCGAGGTTGACGAGTGTCTGGTCTGGCGCTGCAAGTGTCGTTAAGCTGTAGATGCTCAGTATTGCGGCTGTTGAAATTTGGTACAAATATGATTGATAAGAGGTCATTGTGCTGTCCCGTTTTAAAATGATTTTCGTTGGCGAATGATACTGATGAAGGGTTTGAATAGTAAGTCTTTTATACTGTGCAAACGGAGTGATTCTTCTGCTTTTAAGCCATACACCTTAATATTACTAGGCAGGTTTGAGTTTGTTTGCAGGGTGTTAAATAGTGTGTCCCAAATGGCTAAAACACCACCAAAATTTTTATTCGAATATGCTGGTGTGTGGTGTTGTTGATGTTGTTTCGGTGAAATAAACCAGTGCTCAAGCCAGTGGTAGTAAGCAAGAGGGACAGGGGAGTGTCTGAGGTTTGAACCTATGAATAACGCGATGAAGTGTAAGGCATTGACGCCTAAAATATCAAATAGGCTTAATTGAGCACCAAATAAATATAAGAAGATACCGGTTACAAACCCTGTGCTTAAAGCATAACGAAAACCGAATAAGACACTTTCAACAGGATGAACACGGTAAAAAGTAATGGGTGTTAATACTTCGGCGCTGTGGTGGACTTGGTGGAATGCCCAAAGCAACTCACTTTTATGAAGCAGTCGGTGCAACCAGTAACGGGTAAAATCACTGAATAAAAATAATGAGGCTGTGTATAAGGTGACAATAATCCAATGTGTTAAATAGAGTGTTTCTTGATAGTCAAACAGTGAGATTAACAATTGTAGCGTGATATGGGTCGTTTCTGTCACACTGATGACAAAAGGGTAGATCAATAGGCTTTTTATCAAAGAAATAAGGACATAGTACTGATAATCTAATCGTGCAGAACGGTGCCACCAAATCTCTTTTGAGAGCCATTCTTGGCCTGTTTTTTTGTAGTAGGCAAAGATTAAGGCGATCAAAAAAGACGACAATAAAAACAACCAATATAGCCGCTTAGTAGGGTTAATAAATGACTCTGCGCCGAGCCATTGTGCAATGTCAGTCACCATCGGCATCGAGAATTTTTGCTTGCAAACCAAGGGCGTCAATCAACAATAGAAAGTAAGCGTCATGCAGCTCCTTGAGCGCGGTATATAAATTTTTAAAAGCCTTGCTCTTTACTTGGGCTGTTAGTGGGGTAGGTGACAAAGTGGCTGTGTAGGTACTTTTTAGCTTCCGCTGTAAAAATGAGACCTCGGACTGGTTGGGTCTTAATTGGGCTAAGCCTGTGCGCTCATTAACTCCAATGACACGCTGATGTGTTTCTAAAATGGCATGAATAGCCTGTAGGCTTGCTGTAGAACGGTAATACTCTAAACGCTTAATAGACGGTTTATCTTGGTATTTAGCGATAAAGCCGCCTGCTTCTCCTGTGCGCCACGCATGTAATTGGTAACTGCTGTTCAGTAAGCTATTGGCAAGTTGGCTAAGTGCCGCTTTACCGGCTGTTTCAGTCAACTCAGGGTTTGTGTAAGTCTCATTAATGTCTTTTAAATAACGTTCTAGTGATTGAGTAATGGCTTTGGCGATTTGAATTGAGCGAGTTGACTGTTTGGTAAATGCGGTAAACAGGACATATTCAAGTGCGTTAATGGTTTTGTAGGAGTGTTTGAAAAGGGCGGTGGATACATCAGTTTTTGTTTTCAGTACTCTGGAAAGCTGTTTACCAATGTCTTCATTGCCCTGGTGGTAAGTATCGATGTATCGTGGATGGTCGAGTAAGTCTTCATTTAAAAAACCTGCAATATAAGCTGTTTGTACTTTTTTCCACGCCGTCATAAAGTGAATAAATTGTTTTTGTGTTTGTATGATATTGCCATCGGTTTCGAGCATTTTTAGCGTGTGCTGTAATTTATTTAGCTCGGTGAGCGCTTGTTCTGTGTCGTGAATAAGCACTGTGCTGAGTATTTCTTGGAATACTTTTTGCTCGAGTGTGATGTCGCCTGCTTGAGGGGACGCTACGGTTTGCATTGCTCCTGCAAAAAATACCAGGCTCAGCGTGGTGATGGTGAGTAATATTTTGAACATTTATAATGACCTTAAAAACTGAATGAGTTGGTTACGTTGTGCTTTAGTACCCTGAATAAAGGCTTGTTTCGCTTTAGTTGCCTCTCCACCGTGCCAGAGTATCGCGTGTTCAAGCGTAGCCGCTCTGCCGTCATGTAAAAAACCGGCTTTTTTGTTCAGAACCTTAGCTTGGCCAATCCCCCAAAGCGGTGGTGTGCGCCACTCGTTATTCATTGAATCAGCTTTCGAGTGTTTATCAGATAAATCTGGTCCCATGTCATGCAGAAGTAAGTCTGAGTAGGGTTTGATAATGACTGATTCAGAAAGCTGATATTGGCTTGTATGGCATAGGTTACAACCAAAAGTAACAAAGTGCTGCTGGCCTAAGGCGCTTGGCTGTTGCGTTGTCGGCTTAGGGACTGCTTGTTGTGAAATATAAAAGCTCATGGCTTGAATGCGTTCACGGCTAATGTCTAGCGCACTGCCTTTGGGCGCATTTTTACATTTTATTTGTGGTTTTGTACAGTTTTCATTGGCTAAGTCAGGAGAGGTAAGCCCCATGTCATGACTTAAGGCAAGGGTGATTTGTTGTTGGATGCTGGTTGCCGACGCTTTCCAGTTGAACCGGCCAAGTTTTCGAGTGCTGTTAACATTAACCCAGTGTGGTCTGCCTGAAATGCCATCTTGGTTTAGGTCGTTTGGGTCTGATCGTTGCAGTATGAGGTTGTCGGGGATGCTTTCAAGCAAACCTAGGCCAAAGAGGGCGGGGGCAAGCCTCGGTAGAAGTGTTGTTTGTGGGTGTAACGGGCCATACTGCAAATTCGTTAAGCTGAACACCGGTTGTTTTAAAGCTACCGTAGATTCATCAGGGTAGGTGAACGCAATGGTTTTGAATTGTACCTTAGGTGTGGCTTCAAACTTTACGCCATGGATGGCATTGATGTTGATTTGGTCGCCATAGACTGGGTCAACACGGGTGACTGGATTAGAGGTCTTGAGTAATAAAGAGCGGTCAATATGATCATTATTCAGCAGAGTATTGCCCCGACCCTGTTTGGGGTGACAGCTTAAACAGGTATTGGCATTGTAGAGAGGGCCTAAACCATCTCGTGCGGTTGTTGCCGCTGGCGCTGCAACCCACGGTTTGCTGACAAAACTCTGCCCTAAAGCATATGTGTCTAGTTGTTCATCCGAGAGCACTTGTGCTTGATTAAGTTGAAAAGGGCAAAGAGACAGTACTGCGATGGCCAAAGTGACCATCTGCTGTAGAGAGGTATGCATTAGAACTTGGTTTCATCTGCGTCGGTCACATCACCTTTGGTCAAGCTTAGGTCCACCGCTTTGGCAACCATTACCATGACATCACCGAGTTTTCGCATTTCATTTTTCATGGCTTTAATTTCTTTAGCGTTGTTTTTGGCCAATATCTGGTGGTCAAAATGCCATGTGGTTTTTGCCAGCTGGTTCATATTGCTGACTTTGGCATCGATGCTGGTGATGAGTGATGATAATGTATTTTGAGTTGCTTTGTCGCTGATGCTGAACAAGCTTTTGCCATAGTGTTTGCCTTGGTATTTCGCGTGAAGAATATTAACGAATCCTTGGTAGTTTAAAGTGATATCGCGATGCGTGTTGTCGCTGAAGCATGAGTGTTCGTCTTCTTCACTGGGGGTTAGGACGGCTACAGCAATTCGCTCATTGGCAAGTTCGGATTTAATAAACACCCCCATGCCCATGATGATATTTTTTAAAGCGTCAGCTGCGGGTATGTTTTTATCAGCGTCCTTTCCTTTTAACTGGCTTAGGAGAGCCGCGCGATAACAGCCTGTTGGGTCTTGAGTGCAATCATTAGAGGCTTGTTTTTGCCAAGCTGAGGCGATGGTTTGTATGTCTGAAACCAATAAAGTGCTGGCAGCCTGAAGGTACTCTAATCGTCTACTCGCAAATGTGTCGCTGGTGAAGTCAGTTAAAGGACGTTGCCCTGCTGTGAGTGGACCTGGTGTAACGGTGTCAGCGGTGAAGTTGGCGTAGTCCTGGTCTTGTCCCCAAAGTAGAAATTCAATGGCGTGGTAGCCTGATGCAACGTTGGCATCTCCGCCATTTTCGTTGAGTGATGCAAGGGCTGTTACTGTGATCTTGCTGACGTCAATGGCTGTGGCATCTTCACCACCTGGGTTAAATTGCCCAGCCGTATCAATAATATTACCAGAGGTGCGCTTACCCTCATCGTTTATCGTGTAATCAATCATGTTTTCATCTAAAGGCCAGGCATTTAATTGGCCCTCAGGTGCGCCATAAGCGGTTGCGACCCAACCATCTTCTGCATCAATAGGGCCGCCTGATAAGCGAAAAATTTCAGTTAAACCATAAGATTCTCTTGAGGTTAGCCAGGCAGCTTTTGCTTGAGAAAAATGCTGGGCACTAGGGGCGTTGGCAAAACGGTTGATGGCGCTCTGTAATGAAGTTGCGTCAGCGAGTGTTGCAGTGTACGCATCTGATGCAATGTTAGCGTAGCTCAGTAAAATTTGCTGTGAGCTAGTCTCATTGGCAAGTGAGGTACTGGAAAGGGTCGTTGCTAATGAAAAACAGGCAATTTTGAGTGAGCGGGATAGTGGCATGGGTCAATGGTCTCCAAAGGTTAATTGAGAATAGGTCTCAATATGTGAATGATTCTCATTATTGCAGTAGTGCGTTCGTATGTCAATTTGCAAAACGTGTTAATTGGTTACATTCAACTATACTGAATAGGACATCCTAAAACCGGTATCTAACCGCAATCATGTTATGAGGGTCTTACCAAGATAATGCGTTATGGAAATTGACAAGTCTTTAACCTCCGACTGGACAACGAACTGGAATGCTAGGCTTCCGATAAAAATTACCTCAGTGGTGCTGTGGGGGATCGCGATTATTGGTTTGGTGATTTCTGCTGTTTTGTTGTGGGACGGTGAGAAAGAGTTATTAACCGGGGTTGAAAGTGATGCTGATCGAATAGCCTATCAATGGTCTGAGTTTTCCAGAGAACAGCAAGCGGTTGATGCGCCAATTGCTTTTGAATTCTTGCAGCAATTAACCACAAAGCAATTTACGTCTGTTCACCTGATTTATGAAGGAAATAAACAAAGTTGGGGGAATTTAGGCAAAAAAGATGTGTGTGTTTCCCGGCGGGTGACAACTTCAGGAATAGAGCAGGATATACAATTTGTCTTGATTGAGCTGTGCCATCCTCCTGTTGGAAAATCCTTTCGGCAGCAACAAAAACGCTGGTTATGGTCAATGGTGGCCGTCTGCTTGGTATTTGGGTTGGTTTTAAGTTGGACCATGAATAAGGTGGTGACTAAGCCTTTTGAAGCATTAGTTGATGGTACGAGGCAAGTGGCTAATGGGCACTTAGACTACCGCTTTGATGCGTCGCGTCCGGATGAGTTTGGAGATTTGGCTCAGTTTTTTAATGAGATGGTTGATAATGTTGCTAAGCAACAAGAAAAGTTAAAAGCCGCTGTCACGGATGCAGAGGAATTAGCACGCGCTAAAATGGATAAATTAGAAGAAAGCCAATCCCAGCTGATGGCGCTCAACTCTCAAATGCGGAATGAAATTTCTGAAAGAAAAAGTGCAGAGCAGGCACTTTTAATTGCCAAACAAGATGCGGAAATGGCTAACCAGTCAAAATCAGTGTTTTTGGCCAATATGAGTCATGAGATTCGTACACCGATGAATGCCATTCTGGGTTATGCACAGATATTAAAACGTGACCATGCACTAGAAAAAGAGCAGCGAGAATCGATCAATACAATTGAGCGTAGTGGTCAGCATTTATTACAGTTAATCAATGATATTTTAGATATCTCTAAGATTGAAGCGGGTAAACAAAAGCTGAATTCTGCCGATTTTGATTTGAAAGCGTTAACGCATGACGTGGATGAGATGTTCCGCTTGCGCTGCCAAGAGAAAAAGCTGGCTTGGTCTGTGAATGATAATTTTTCGGTAGATGATATTCACGTGTATGGTGACGAAGGTAAAGTGCGGCAGGTGTTGATTAACCTGCTAGGTAACGCCGTTAAATTTACGGATTCAGGAGCCATTACCTTGAATATCTTTCGCCAAGCAAAAACAGATCGGTATCGATTTGAAGTCTGTGATACCGGTGAGGGCATTGCTGAGTCGCATCAAGATTCAATATTTAAAGCTTTTCAACAGAGCGATCAAGGTGTGAAAAAAGGCGGGACAGGGTTAGGGCTAGCCATTTCTAGTAAGCAAGTTGATATGATGGGTGGGAGTTTACAAATTGAATCGCGACTGAGTGTCGGTTCAAAATTTTATTTTGAAATAACTCTCCCGAAAGCAGAAAATAAGGTCATTAATATTCAAGAAGACGACCTTAAGGTGGTCGTTAAGCTATTGCCCGAATTCTCTGTGAATGCCTTAGTTGTTGATGATGTTGAGGTGAATAGAGATCTATTAAGTTTGATTTTACGTAAAATTGGGGTGAACGTCACTGAGGCTGAAAATGGGTTGGTTGCGATTGAAAAAGCAAAAAAATCACCACCCGATATTATTTTTATGGATTACCGAATGCCTAAAATGGATGGCATTGAGGCCATGAATCAAATTAGAGATATTTATGGTGATAAAATAAAAATGGTCATTGTCTCTGCCACAGCGTTTGATCATGACAGAGAAAAATTTTACGACTCAGCGTGTAATGGTATTATTACCAAGCCGTTTAAATCACAGCAAGTCTTCAGTAGTATGCAAAAGTTACTTGAAATTGAGTATGAATATGAAGACGATTTGCTGGGTGACGTGCCGGTCACGAGTATCAATGGTTTTGACACGTCAACCATTGTCTTAGACCCTGCGATTAAGATGGCCATCAATGAGGCGGCAGAATTCTGTATGATTACTGATTTAGATGTTGTGATTAAGCAAATATCAGAACTTGACGGTGGTCAGGGTTTAGCCGATCATTTGGCTGCCATGGCTAAATCTTATGATATGGATGGGATTATTGACATCATTGGTAAAATATCTGATGTCTAATCTACCTTATAATCCAGCGGGTCTTAAAATTTTACTGGTCGATGATGTTGCTGAAAACATCAGAGTGTTAACAGAGGCGCTGAGGCCTGATGGGTATCAGCTAGCGCTGGCACAAAGTGGTGAGCGAGCGATAAAAGTTGCAGAGCATTTCAAGCCTGATTTAATCTTATTAGACATCATGATGCCCGGTATTGATGGCTTTGAGGTTTGTCGAATACTGAAGCAAAAACCTGAATTTAAAGACGTTGCCATTATATTTTTAACCGCAATGTCTGATATCGATGATGTCATAAAAGGGTTTGATGCTGGCGCCAAAGATTATATGACTAAGCCCTTTAATGAGCGTGAAGTTAGAATTAGGATTCAAACCCATTTACAGCTAAGGTATGCGTTACAGGAACAAGCTAGGCTCAATGAGGATAAAAACAAGCTGTTAGGCATGGTCGCTCATGACTTACGCAACCCCGTAGGTGTGATTAAAGGTTATATGGAGCTATTGCTGGATGCTCAGTATGAAGCTGATGAGTTGGAGGGGATTCACAATAAAATTTTTAATGTGGCCAATGAAGCATTACTGTTAATCAATGACCTTGTTGACATGTCAGCCATTGAAAACGGGACTTTAAAACTATCTAAAAATGAAGCAGATTTAGAAATGCTGGTGTTAGAAAAAATCAAACACCATCGCTTCAGAGCCGATCAAAAGCATATCTCTCTATTAATGGAGGGGCAATCGAATGCCCCCTTTGTTTTTGACCGTTTGCGAGTCGGTCAGGTGATTGATAACCTAATTAGTAATAGCATTAAGTTCAGCCCCAAAAATGCGAAAATTAAAGTGGCAATTAGTCATGCTAATGGCTTTGCTAAAGTGGCCGTTGTTGATGAGGGACCTGGGATTGATGAACCTGCTCAAAAAACATTATTTGATTCATTTCAAACAGCGGGAACACAGTCCACCGGTGGTGAGTCAAGTACGGGTTTAGGTTTGGCCATCGTCAAAAAAATTATTGATGCACATGGTGGGGAAGTGGGTGTGGAAAGTACGGTTGGGGTTGGTAGTCAGTTTTATTTTACCTTACCGCTAGATCCTGATGTGAACAAGATCTAGCGTCTTGGTTTAGTGGTGCTGATCAACATATTTTGCTAAGTCCTTAAGGTTGAAAGGTTTTTTGTCTCTAGACAAATAAATGATGGCTGCAATACTGATAATCATCATTAAGCTTTGTAGTGTGAAAGTATCGACATACATGATCGTCTCCTTACGTTGTCGTTAAAGTTATCTCATTAAATTTCCTTATTGGGTTATCATTATCTCTAGCTCAATAATATAACCAAATACTGATAAAGGCAAGTGAAATTTATCTCTTTCTATTTTATGGCTCAGATCACGCATTGACCTTGCCGTGTGTGAGCATTACACTCGAATTAAGTTGAATAAAACCAATAACAAAGGGAATGTAGATGATTATTTCAGAAGACTATACGGATTTAAATACACCAACGGGCTTAATGCGGACACACCTTTTTAAGCCGGTTGCAAAAGGGGTTTACCCTGGCGTGGTGTTGTTTTCTGAAATCTATCAAATGACGGGGCCAATTGCTCGTGCTGCTCGAAAGATAGCTTGCGAGGGCTACATTGTGGCTGTACCAGAGGTCTACCACGAGTTTGAGCCATTAGGAACTGCATTAGCGTATGACGCCGAAGGTACAGACAAAGGCAATCAATACAAAATAGATAAACCCATTCAAGCATTTGATGATGATGCTAAAGCAGTATTGGCACACCTGTTAGGGTTAGATGATTGCAATGGCGCACTTGGAACGATGGGAATTTGTTTAGGTGGACACTTAAGCTTTAGAGCTGCGATGAACCCCAGTGTTAGTGCGTGTGTCTGTTTATATCCTACGGATATTCATACCAGCACATTAGGGCAAAACAAAAACGATAATTCACTACAAAGAATGCCTGATATCAACGCTGAGTTGTTGATGGTATGGGGAAGGCAAGACCCTCATGTTCCGCAAGATGGGCGTAAGAAAATTTATGATGCTTTAGTCAAGCATGAGCGACTTTTTAATTGGCACGAAATGAATGCTCAGCATGCCTTCACTAGAGATGAAGGCCATCGCTACGACAGTGCCTTAACAGACTTAAGTTATCTCATGGTGTTTGAGTTATTTAAGCGACGTTTACTGCTAAGAGAGCCGCTGGGTTTAACCGAAAACCCTGGGCCAAATTTAAGCCGATGTTAGTGGCGACTGAGTTGAGCGTTAAATAGTTAGAAAAAACCAGTATATTCCAAGGTGTGATGTGGTAAGATTCTACTAAGTAGTTAGGGAAAACGCACGGTTCTTCAAGTTCAAATGGAGTGTTGCAATGGAAATAATGCATCAGCAATCGGTTAATTTAGAGAAATGGTATCGTTTAGGTCAGATGTTTTATCAAGGGCAGCGTACCGCCCACGATCTAATAGAAGCCAAAAAATGGTTTCGCAAAGCGGCGAAATTTGGCCACGTAGAGGCCAGTAGATTAGCTAAGAGTATTGAAGAGACAGAGCTTAAGGTTGAGCAGGCCAGTTCAAATGTTTGGTATGAACTTGGCTTATTTTACCTCGGTGGACCCAGATTACATAGGGATGAGGGTGAAGCTCATAAGTGGTTTATCAAAGCTGCTGAGTCTGGACACGAACAAGCTAAATCTTTTTTGCGTCAGCGCTAAGGCGTTGCTTTAGCGGGTAGTTGTATTAAATGGCAGCATTGGGCGTTTGCTAGTGCTAAATAGGCTGAAAATGTTGCTGTTTTCTTTAAAAATGTTGGAAACGTCAAAACAGTTCCTGTGAATTTTTGTTACAATTAGCATCACTGTATACAGAAATTAAACTATGAACTATTCCTTGCTGTTTTTTTGCTTTCTCTTGTTCTTTATAACAGGGCATGCGACCGCTGCTGAGCCCGTTACGACAGGTTCTGTCCAGGGTAAGGTGACAGTACTCGGAAAGGGGCAAGTACCGACTAGCCCTAAGCACGTTATCGTGACTTTAAAGCCATTAGATAGCAGCATCGATTTGAATGCGCGTGCGGCAAAAACCTTTAAAATTAAAATGCGTAATAAGACCTATACCCCGTCACATCTAGTGGTACAGGTTGGTGACTCTGTCTATTTCCCGAATCAAGATCGTATCAAGCACAATGTTTTTAGTTCATCTGAAGGTAATCGTTTTGATCTTGGCAGTTTTCGTCGTGGCATGAGCCCCGAGGTTGCTTTCAAGAATCCCGGTTTGGTTAAAATCTACTGTAACGTGCACAAGAAAATGTTTACCTATGTGTGGGTTATGGCCAAAGAACGCTCCATGATCACCAATAAAGACGGCTTTTATCATATTAGTGATTTAGCACCTGGCCGGTACACTTTAACTGCGTGGCATGTGCGAGGTCAGACCACGAGAACAGTATTGATCAAAAATTCGAACTTGGTCATTGACCTTTCGGTTGATGGTACTCAATGGACAAAGCGGACTCGGCCGAAAAAAAGTGGTGTTTATCCTGCTGCACCACAAAAAAGCTTAAAGTCTGAAGATTGGTCAAAAATACAGAACCAAATTGATGAAGATGATGAGCAAGATGACTATGACATGATTGACGATTTTGATGACGAAGAAGATGAAGAAGAAGACGACGAGGACGAAGAATTTGACGATAGTTCTGATGTCGAAAAAAACAACCAGCCAGCAGTGAAGAAAGAAGATGACTTTGAAGATTTTTAATCAAGTCTCGATCAAGAGAAAGCTTTTTTTAATTCTATCTCTGAGTTTTGGGTTTTTATTGGCTGCATTGATTTTGCTAGTTGGAGAGCAAGCTGAAGATGTCGCGAATTCAGAGATTAACCTTGCATTAACACAAACTGAGGCGGTACTAGAAGAAAGCTGGTTGAACCGGTTTGAGCGCATATCCAACATTGCTAAAACCATTGCTGAGGACCAAAGAGTGACGCCTTTAGTCATTGAGCAAGATAAAGACTCTTTGTTGGATTTATCTAATGAGCTCAAAGAGTCATCAGAGCTTGATATTTTATTGTTTGTCAATGCAGATGGCTATGTTTTGTCTAGAACAGATAAAAAATCATTGATCGGTTCAAGAATTAAAGGAAGTCATCATTTAATAGACACGGCATTAACGGGAAAGGAAGCGAGAGGCTTCATGGTTTCTCGAGGTAAGATATTTCAAATTGTCTCTTTACCTGTTTATGATTTAGACGTTAATGCAGGGGATATTATCAGAGGTGCTATTGCAGTAGCATTTCAGGTTTCCTCAGATATGGCCGCAAGAATTAAAAAACTGACCACCAGTGATATCGCAATTTATGCAATGGCAAAAGTGGATGGTACGGTAAAACCTAAACTACAATTTATGACCGATATTGGCCTTGCTGAAGCATTAATTTCTAAAGAAGGTGATATTTTTACACGTATCAAACAGAATTTGAAAGAAGGCAGTATGAGCCGGTTACAGTTAAATGGCTTACAATACCATATTGCTGTTTACCCACTCGAGCGCAGTGGTGGTAGTACGCTTGGGTATGTGTTGGCGATGAAGTCTAAATCCGACTTTATGAAACCGTTTGATACAATTAAAGACAAAATTCTTATTATTGGCCTCATTAGTCTTATTTTAGCGAGTATTTTTGCATGGATTTTCTCAGGTCAAATTACCAAACCTGTGAACCACCTTATTGAGCTCACCTCAAGAATCAAAGAGGGGGATTTTAAGCAAATTGATTCAATCGCAGAATCGGAGTTATCTACATCCTGTAAAGATGAAATCTGTGTTTTAACAGATTCAATCTATTTACTGGGTGAAAAATTACGTGATAATGAGGATCTGCAAGATTATCTGGCTAAAATCTCGGAGGGCCTGCTTGAGGATGAGTACTCAAGAAATTTATCGAAAGAATTTGCCACTGAAATTACAAACTACAGTGGTGATGATAGCTTAAACCGTAGTTTGGTTATCGATGTGGAGTCTGAAGATTCTAGTCATTTTGTCACCCAGGATTTATCACAGCCATTGTCTGCAAAAGCAAGTGCTGTAGAGCCAGACCAAGTCACGATTGGGCAACCCTTTGCTGAGGGTCGCTTCAATATTATAAAAGAGCTTGGTGCGGGCGGAATGGGAATGGTGTATTTGGCACATGACACCGGTCTAGATGAAACCGTCGCTTTGAAAGTATTGTTTCAAGTTGATGATAATCAGCAAGCGTTGCTTAAGCATGAAATTAAGCTGGCCAGAATGATTACGGCAAGGAATGTGTTAAGAACATACGACTATGGCGTCGTGAATAACCAAATTTATATTTCTATGGAATATATACATGGGTATGACTTGCACACCTTGTTGCAGCGCTCCGGTGGGCGAATTGATAACATTCGTTTGGGAGTGATTTTAGCCAGACAGATGTCTGCAGCCATTGCTTCTGCACATGAGCAAGGGATCGTTCATCGAGATATTAACCCTAGGAATATGATGATTTCATCCCAAGGCATCTTAAAAGTGATGGATTTTGGTTTGGCGTTACAAGTTGATAATGAGCAAGAAACCAAGAAAATTATTGGTACACCTTACTATATGGCGCCAGAACAAATTATGCGCCAAGGAATTGATGAGCGAACAGATATTTATCAGTTGGGGGCTGTGTTTTATCGGATTTTTGCAGGAACGACCCCCTTTAAGTCGATTGATTTAAGGGAATTACTGCAGTCTCACCTTAAAGACCCAGTGCCTAAAATATGTGAAAAATATCCTGAAATGCCCATGGAAATTGATTTGATTGTGCAGCGGGCAATGGCTAAAAAGCCTCAAGATCGATACCAAGGAATACAAGAACTTCAAGCAGATTTACAAGGATTGAATATCTAATGAGTGAAACAATGGAAGTGATTTACCAAGAGCTAGTTTACTGGGTTGCGGATACAGCGCCAGAAGGTTGGTTGAAAACACACATCAACATGGAAGTTGGCTTTGAGGATGAAGAGATCGTGCAAAGCTGGTTGATTACCTGCTTTATGCCTGAAGATCAAACAACCAGTTATCAAGCGTCAGAAGACAAAGAAATTGAATTGATGGATCATTTCTTAGACATTTATGAGTACCATGCCAAACGGGAAGAAGGCTGGTCTATATGTGACTTTACAGTCACGAAGAATGGTGAATATGAGGTTGGCTACAATACCTGAGGCACTGAAGGCCTCTGTTGAATCTATTTTAACGGAGGCTAATGGCGCTCTCAGTGAATTTGATTTAATTGATCAGCTGCAAAAGCAAGGCACCTTTCCTGATCGGCGCGTTTCGACGGATCAATATTTTCTGTTTACGGTTCATTTCGTTTTATTTCATGTGCTTTATCAATTTCGTGATGAACTTTGGCTGGCTGAGCAAGGTGACTTGGAGATAGGCCCGCTATCAATACGCATATTGCCTTATCGATCAGGGCAAGGTGCGATTTCGGCGCCAGACCCGATGCGGACTTATTATTTAGACTTAAGTCACCTTGAAACGTCAACAGATGAAATTAACAACATGTTGGGGAAATTTTGGACAAAATTTCATGCCTCTGATGATAAACAAGAAGCACTGTCTGTGTTCTCCTTGTCGGAACCGGTGAGTTTTACCGACATTAAACTTCAATACCGCGCGTTAGCGAATATTCACCATCCAGATAAAGGGGGAGATATAGAGGTGTTTCAAAAGGTGAGATGGGCTATGGATGTGCTGTCTGGATATTATTGCAAAACAGCCTAATTGCTCGTTATTGAGACTGAAGCACCGTAAAACCCACTTAACCCTTCTGTCTTATGACCTTGGTCATGTTAATGAGTATCAGTGCATTGGATAATGTTTCTGCGTTACAAAAGTCTAAATTGTTTTTAACATCACTCATAAAATATTTGTACACCCATTTATATTGCTGACATTAAGTCATGGTCATTGTGCTGGGGTTTAAATGAGGGTGGCATGTGCTAAAAGGAATAGTATGTCGCAAACCATTGCATATCAAATAGAAGACCGTTGTTATCTTAACATTACTGATCGTTGTACTTTGTCATGCCAGTTTTGTCCAAAACACAACGGCTCCTGGGACGTGCATGAATACAATTTAGAGCTGGATCATAGGCCCAAAATTCAGGAAATTATGAGCGAAATAGGGGATGTTACCCGATTTTCTGAAGTCGTTTTTTGTGGTTTCGGTGAGTCAACACTCCGTCTTAAAGTATTGCTGGCCGTGGCAGCTGAGGTGAAGTCTAAAGGGGTTAAGGTTCGTTTGAATACGGATGGGCTAGGGAATAGAGTGAACAAACACAATATTTTACCAGAGCTCGCTAAGGTGGTTGATGCGGTATCCGTCTCAATGAATGCCCATAATGAACAAGTTTATCAGCAGCATTGCCTGCCAAGTTTAGAGGGGTCTTTTCAAGATATGCTCGAATTTTTAAAGCTTGCACCAGAGTATATCGATGATGTAACCGCAACCGCAATTGATGGTTTAGAGGGCGTAGATATTGATGCCTGTGAATCCATAGCGCAGAATCTTGGCGTTCAATTTAAACGCCGGCATCTTGATGTGGTTGGTTAACTTGGGGTCGTCGTAACGTGGTTTTTGGCGTATTCAACGACATCGGCAAAAGCAATAGGGGCATCATCATAATCGGCATTCTTGATGATGTTGGATAGCACGCCAGCTAACAGTGTTAATTTAGGGTGTCCAAAGCTACCTGCAGTCCCTTTAATATTGTGAATGACGGCGCCTGCTGTTTCCCAGTCTTGCTCTTTAATGGCAGTGTCAATTTGTTCAATCATTGGGGGTAATCTTTCCGCAAACAAGATCATCAACGACAAAATTTCCTCATCGACTTCCTCGTAAGCCATTTCTGCCGATTTCCCTTCGGTATATGTCGGTAATTTTTCAGGTTTACTGTTGCAGGGTAAATATTTTTCTAGAACGCTGTAGAGTTGTCTGTTGTCTAAAGGCTTGGATAAATAACCATCATAACCTGCCTCTTCAAACGCGGTGACCTTGTCTTTATCTGTATCAGCTGTGAGAGCGTAGATGGGTAGGGTATAACCGGCTTTGCGTAGCTTCTTAGTCGCCTCAAGCCCATTCATTAATGGCATGTTGATGTCCATTAAAATGATGTGGTAATCCTTGCTTAAGGTATGTTCGATGGCTGATAAGCCATCCTCAGCGATACTTAAGTTTGCCCCTGTTTTATTGATGACCATCGTAATGAGGCGTTGATTATCTGGGTTGTCCTCTGCCACTAATATTTCGCCGCTCAGCTGTGGAATCTCCGTGGTGGTAGCCTTCGGTTTATATTGTTTGTCAGTTAAATATTTATTGATAACCGTAAAGAAATTGTCTTTCTCGATGGGTTTGGAAATAACGGCATCACAGCCTGCACTGTAATAATTGGTGATGTCATTTTTCATGACGTTGGCAGTGATGGCAATAATGGGTTTTTTAAACCCTCTGTCGCGCATTTTTTGAGTGGCTTCTAAGCCATCCATGATCGGCATATGAATGTCTGTTAAGACTAAGTCAAACTCTGTCTCGAATGCGCGCTCTAACGCTCGCTCTCCATTGTCGACGATTTCAATTTCAATATTGCTGTCTTTGAAAAGCCGTTTTAATAATGCTTGAGAGACTTTACTGTCTTCTGAAATTAATATCTTGGCACCGTGGGTTGCATCCTCATAAACGTGGTCATGTTCATGCGCCGTCTTAATGACTTGTTCGCGGGTCGTAATTAATTCGTCTTCTGCAAGAGTGCTCTTCAAACCACTGGCAATGCTTAAGGTAAATGTACTGCCAACATTTAATTGGCTTTCAACGGTGATTGAGCCGCCCATTCGTTCGGAGAGTTGTTTGGAAATATGCAGCCCTAAACCGGTGCCACCGTAACGTCTCGTTGTTGAGCTTTCTGCTTGTGAGAAAGGGTTGAATAACTTACGTTGCTGTTCGTCGCTAAGCCCAATGCCGGTATCTTTTATTTTAAAGAAAATTAATTGCTCTTGCGGGTCATGTGACAGGGTTAGCTCAACATGACCGCTATCGGTAAATTTAACCGCGTTTGTGACTAAATTTAATAAAATTTGTTTTAACCGAGTTGGGTCTGAGTGAATGATTCTTGGTAGTGGAAATTGGTATTCATCAATAAAGTCAATGTGCTTGTTGTTGACTTGAATATTGGCAATCTTGTTGATTTCAGCCAATAGTTCTAAGAGGTCTATCGGGATTGATTCAATATCAACTCGGTTAGCTTCTATCTTAGAAAGATCTAAAATATCATTGATAATCCTGGTTAAGTGTTGACCACCACGAATAATCGTTTTAACGGCATCTCTTCGTTCTATTTCGGTAATATCATCATCTAACAAGGATTCGGCAAAGCCAATGATCGCAGTCATTGGTGTGCGAATTTCATGGCTCATATTGGCTAAGAAGATGCTTTTCGATTGATTGGCAGCTTCAGCTTCTATTTTATCGCTCTCAGATTGGCGAATCGTCTCTTCGGTGTCAATTTTCTCGGTGACATCACGGCCAGTATATACAATAGATTCAAGCTCACCTTGTTGATTTTTAAGGCCATATACAGATAAATCTAAATAATATGCATCACCATTTTTTCGGTAATTAACAAACGAGTCTTGATAAATATCACCTTGTTTTAGGGTGTCGAAAATTTGTTCGTGTTCATCATTTTCAGTCAGTGCTTGGTTGAGAATTGAAATTTCTTTACCGAGTGCATCTTCATAACTAAACCCGGTAATATCGCTAAATGCAGGATTGGTATAGCTGATAACGGCATGATTGTCTGTTAATACAATGAGGTCCTTAGACTGCTCAACAACACTGGACAGTTTTAGCCTTTCAGCTTCTGCGACTTTACGCTTGGTAATGTCTAAGAAGGTCATGACCATGCCTTGTGCTTGGTCATTTTGTACAATGGGGTGGCCCCAGTATTCAACTGGGAAGCAGGTGTTGTCGGCGCGCCAAAAAACCTCATTATCTTCGTGTACAGGGAGGCCTTGTTTTAAAACCCGGTTCATTGGGCAGTCTTCAATGGGATATTCTGAACCATCTGGGTGACTATGGTGCATTAAATTATGCACATTTTTACCTAACAAGTCGTCTACATCCGAATAACCCAACAGCTGTAACGTCGCGGGGTTACAGAAAGTGCAATTTCCATCGGTATCGACACCATAAATCGCTTCTGCCGTTGAGTTAAGCAGTAACGTGTTCAGTGCCTCACTTTCCATGCGAGCTGAGTTGATCAGGTCAAATTTCTTGGAAATATACCTGGTTCCAATGAGTGTGCCCCAGACGTAAAAATAAAATAAAATGGTACTGGCAACAAACAATCTACTGTTAAATGCATCGAGCAACTGTGTTTCATACAGCGGCATGTCGTAAGTGACAAATAAGGTATAACGGCTATTGGGTAGCGGAATTTTTTGCCAGTGTCTGCGGTGTTCTGGTAAATCGAGGGTGCCTGCGTTGCTGGTGAGAATGGAGAGCCTCTGAATGTCTGCAGTGGACATAATCATGCCGCTGCCAATGGATAGAGGGTGAATTAAATAGCCATTTTCGATGGCAAAAATCTGTCCTAAAAAGCCTTTTAAACTCGCAGCAACATCTTGTAATGATTGGACATCGTCAACATTGGCGTTACTGACTAAAAAATCAGAATGGGTTTTGAAGAGGGTATTGGTATAACTATTTTCTCTTTCCTGGCTTATCTCAACGGCGCTATGATAGGCCACTAGGCCAAAAATGATGATGGTGGTGACGGTTAATAAAGAGAAGGTAATAAAAAAATATTTTTTTGTGGTTCTGAGGGAAGGATCTTTGGCGGTTTTTTTGCTTTTAGCGTTGAATATTTTTTTAAACTCTCCTAACACGTATAAGGGGCAGTAGCGAAATAAACTGCTGATGATGACGATGACACCAAGAAATCCCAATAAATTGGCAAACAAAGGGTCTCCAACGAGTTGTGGAGAGATAAAACCATAGTATATGGCACCAATACCGAGCACTTTACGGATGATAGAGTCAATGGAGCCAACATTTTGTTTGATGGGCATATTAATGCAAAGCCTGTAGGCAAAAGAGAATTAATGAATACCTAAATTATAGTACAGTCACGCTCGAATAGGATTGGGTCAATAAAAATGAAATTAAGCCATGTATTATTAGTGTTGAATTGTTTGTTTATGCCAGGTGTGGCATCGGCTGTTTCTGAAATGGAGCAGTTTTATCAAGCACTGGATTGGAAAGCAGAAGGGCAATACGCAAAGTCTGCAGAAGTATGGCAAAAATTGGGTAAGAAAGGCCATGCTAAGTCACAGTTTTACTTGGGGCTGCTGTATGATGAGGGCAAGGGTTTAGCGCAAAGTGATGAGAAAGCGTTGTACTGGTATCGGTTAGCGGCCAAACAGTTGTTGGCTGATGCGATGATGAATATTGGTGGGATTTGGGCGCGAAAGAAGTACTTCCACCGGGCGATTAATCAATATCAAAAAGCCAAAAAATTGGGTTACAAGCCGGCATCAGCCAACTTAAAAATCTTACTGAGCTATTTAAACAATTTTCAATTGAATACCACTCAGAAAGTGGCCTTACGACAATCCCCCAGTAGTAAGAGCAAAATTCTACGGCGATTAGCTGCCAATACAAATGCTTATGAAATTCGTAAAAAAGGCCGTTGGGTTCGGGTCAGCCTTAAAGGAAGCCCTGATGTAGGTTGGTTGCCTTTGGCGAAAATACACAGTACCCGTATTTTGTATGAACAAGCCGTTAAATTACATACCTTTGGTCAGCCGGCAAAAGCGGTTGTGCATTGGCGAAAGCTGGCGAAATTAGGCCACGGTAAATCTCAGTTAATGCTTGGCCGAATGTACCTAGATGGAGATGGGGTTGCCAAAAATTATCAGCAAGCGATTTTCTGGAGTAAGAAAGCGTTAGCACAAGGCATGTTATCCGATAAAGTGCGTGGATTTACTCAGCAGACCATTCGTAGAGCCAGGCGTAACATGAGTGATATTTTGTGATGCTAAGATGGGCTTTTGGCGTTGGGATTTTAGGGCTAGCTTTCAGTTCTCATGCTTTTGGCCAGATACAATCAATGACGGACCCTGATGCGCCAATAGACCGATATGGTGTAGATACCGAGAGTGCTTGCCTAGTTTTGAGAGGTCGGTACTTGATGCTGTGCTTTTCTCAAGGCCACAGATCATGTAAAGAAAAAGCACAGCATCTATTTAAGCCGTGCTATCCAAAGCGTGATGAACATGGTCTTACGCTTCATGGGGTTCAAGATTGATTGCAACCTGCACTCAATTACGTGATATTGTGCATCCAATTTAAAGGGAGAGATTAAGCAATGAAGGAACAAATGCTAACCATGCTCAGCTTGCAGAATGATATGAACAGTAAAGTGCATGCAGACTGGATGAATCAAGGTTTTGATTGGACGCGAGCAATCTGGACGGAAAGTGCAGAAATGTTAGAGCACTACGGTTGGAAGTGGTGGAAAAAATTTAACCCTGATATGCCCCAAGTGCAGTTAGAAGTGGTGGATATTTGGCATTTTGGTATGAGCCATTTATTGCAGACAAAAATACCAATTGAGGATATAGCAACAACATCAGTGAATGCGTTTGCAGCCAGCAAAGCATCAGGTGACTTAAGGGTTGCTATTGAATCTCTTGCGGCCAAAGCGGTGGCTGAGAAAACGTTTGATATTGATGCTTTCGCCGTAATGTTAGTGGACTCAGAGATGACATTTGACGACTTGTATCGTCAATATGTTGGAAAAAACGTGTTGAATTTTTTCCGTCAAGATCATGGTTACAAAGATGGTTCTTACATCAAGCAATGGCAAGGGCGAGAAGACAACGAGCATTTGGTTGAAGTCATGGCCGAGATGGATCTCTCACTGCCAAATATTCAGCAGCAAGTGTATTCGGCTCTAGAGTCTCGCTACCCGAGTTAGTCCGCCTCTGTAATGATGGTGGGTGCTTTGCCCATCAGTTCAGGAAGAGGGTAGCGCTCAAGTAATAAATGTCGATGTTTGGCAGAACGTTTAGCCAATCGCCGGCGTTTCTTTTTCTCTTCTGAAGAGGCACTGTTCAGCGCCTTTTTCTTTTGTAAGAAGGCTTTGTTTGCCGCTAAATCTGCCTCAAATTGTGCTTTTTCATTCTGTTCAGCTTCTAATTTTTTACGGCGTTTCTCGGCATCTGCATGATAGTTATTCTTGTATTGTCGAGACATTCTACCGGCTTTAGAAATGGTCACCATCGAGAAGTTGCCAAACATTTTGTTGGCGATTTTACGTGCTTGTTTATGGCCTTGTCCTCCTGCGAGGTTGAACCATGCATAAGCCACCATTTCATTAAGATTGACGTGTCGGCCTTCGTTGTAACTTCTTCCTAGATAATACTGTGCTTGAATATGGCCTTGCTTGCCTATTCTTTCGAAGATAGGAACAGCCGTTGCATATTGGCCTTTTTTGAAGAGTGCTTGAGCACGGAGAAAGTCCTCTTGATAGTCTTCTTGTGGGTTGCTTTCAGTGGTCACTCCCGCCTTTTTTCTAACGACTAACTTGGTAATTGAGACTGAAAGGTCATGGCTCATTTTAGAAATGATCCAGGTGATGACCCGTTGTCGTGACTTGTAATATTTTTTGCCAAGCGCTGAGCCTGAAAACTCTAAATATTTTCTCATGTCTCGATCTAACAGTGTTCGGTAGGTGTATACCAAGTCAGCATGAACAAATTTCTTGGCATTTTTTTGATTTTTAAGTGCCACTTTTCTCAGAATAGTAAATATGTCTTTGAATTCTCTGGGGTTTTCTTTGGTGACTGTTTCTAGAGCAACTTGAATGGTGGTTTGGGTTTGTGCCGAAATATTAATTAACAGCTCAACTTCGCGTAAATCTTTAGCGAGTTGTTTTATGTCTTTTAATCGTTGCTTTTTGGTTGGTTGTTGCTTAGTGAAAAAGGTTTTCATTTGATCCATACCATCAACCGTATGAGAAAACTTAATCAATCTTTGTAAGCGCTTGCCAAATCCTGAGTGTTTCCATGACACAATTTGTTTGATTTCTTCGGCGGTAAACATTGAGGTGAGCTTGTCTTGTGCTAAATCTTTGTATTGATCTACGTGTGGGAATCTAAATAAACGCTTGAGTTTACTCATTTTATTGGCGGGAAACAGCTTAGAGAAAGCAGCGCCACGCACTTGTTTCTTAAACCCATAATCTGCGAGTACAGGAAAATCTTCAATGTATTGTTCAATCTCAGTACTGTTAAAAAATTGATCTTCTAGTGAGATTTTTGCATGGGCAGGTGAAAGTGCTATGCCTAAGCAAAGAATCAAGCTGGCTAAAATACGGGACATTGATGACTCCGAGTGGGTAATTTTTATGTTCGCATTGTAATATTCTTAATTATAGATGCAAGCTGTTGTCCAATATAATTAAGAATAACCCTAGTATGGCATGCTCTCAAACTTTTGGGTTGACTTGATTGTAGAGTGCTGAGTAATCATGCTGTGAGTATTCTGGTGTTGCGTCGATTAATGTTTGCTGAATGGACTCTAGAAAGCGGCTATCTAATGGTTTTGTTGCAGGTGATTGTAAAAACAAACCGACATCTTTGAGTAAATGTTGCATTGGAAAATTAGCGCTTTCAAAGTCACGATCTAGCATTTTTTGTAATTTTTTATCGAAAGTAGGGGCGTAGAGCGCACTTTCTCGTAAAATTTCCATGAAAGGGTCTATCTCTAACTGGTTGTTTTGTAGAAAGCCGACTGTTAGCGAAAATGCGCTGGTTAGCGAGGCGATTAGCTGGTTTAAAGCCAACTTGATGGCTGCCGCTTGCCCTACGCTGCCAATATGCCGCACGGATTTGCCGAGTCTTTGTAAAATGGGTTGGCAGCGCTCAAAGGTCGCATTGTCACCGCCGGTCATAATCAGCAATGTGCCGGCAGCAGATTCTGGAATACTTCCAAGTACAGGGGCTTCTAGGTATTGGCCGCCCATATTGGTGACCGTATCCGCGCATTGCAGGCTTTGATCTGGCGCAATGGTGCCCATTTGTAGAATAATTTTGTTGGTTAAATTTTGGCCATCAAGGAGTGAGAGTATGGCATCTGCGTCAGAGACTATGAAGATAGCAACCTCGGCAAATGAAATGGCTTCAGTAATGTCACCCGTCGATACTACACCATCAGGTAGGTCGTTTAGTCTTTCAGGGCTGCGATTATAAGCCATACATTCAAAGGGTGCCGTATTGAGCCTAGATAACATAGCGAGCCCCATGTGACCTGTTCCGATGATGGATATTTTCATGTGTTGTTTCCTAAAAAATAAGGGGAAGTTTCTTCAGTCTATTCGACTGCGACGGGGCAATTGCCAAGCAAAAGGTGCTGTGCATTAAGGAGTAGAATAAGTATTGCTGCATCTTCTTCGCTAATTTGTGAGGTGAGCTTAGAAAGGTTGATGTCACGAGCAAAACACAGTTGTTCGGTTAAGTGGGTTTCTAATGGGTAGCAAGTGCCATCTACAGCGAGCCAAGTGGTTTTGTCGTCCCGGCTAAAGACAAACCGGCTAGCAGGGTTGCGGTGCAAAGTGTCTGTTGTGATGTCTGGCAATTGCATAATGGTGTTGTGTTCATCGTCGCAGGGAATATGGCTGTTATTTTCACTCATAAACTGCGTGAACCATTGTTTAAACTCTGGATTATCTGTGGCGCAGAAGGTGTTAATGAGGTCTTGTGCTTGCTCAAAGGCTTCTACGGGTAATTCACAGGGGTGTGGTTGGCTGGTGAGATTTGGTAGACGGAATACATCCTCAGGGTTTAATTGACGACTGAAATGGTTCAAAAAATCATGGAGTAATGCACTGTGTGCAGGTGCTCTAAACCCAATAGAGAAGCTCATGCAGTCATCTAGGGCAACTCCATGGTGGCTTGTCCCTGGAGGGATGTAAATAATATCACCAGGGGCCAGAACCCATTCTTGTTCAGCGGTGAATGACTTTTGAATGCAGAGGTCGATGTTGTCGATGTGGTTTTCAGGGGAGACAGGCTGGGTGTTTATTTGCCACCGTCTGTGACCTTGTGCTTGTAAGATAAAGACATCGTACCGGTCTAGGTGAGGGCCGACTGAGCCACCTTCAGGTGCATAGCTAATCATCAGGTCATCAATGAGCCATTCTGGAATAAATCGAAATTGATCAACAATCCACGAAAGTTCTGGTAGCCATTTTTCTACGTCATTAATGAGCAAGGTCCAATGGGTTTCTGGCAATGTTGGGAATAGCGATTCTTCTATTGGGCCGTAGTGAACATGCCAAGGCGGGTTACTGTGTTCAACCACAAGCCTTGCGTTAACGTCATCCTCACAAGAAAGCCCTGCTAACTCATCAGGGCTAATGGGAGAGGTAAAGTTGGGAAATCCTTGGCGGATAACAAGGGGCTTTTTTTGCCAATATTGCTGTAAAAAATTGGCAGGGCTAAGGTTGCCGAGTGGTGTGTGAGGTGTACTGTCCATAACGTGTTATTTAATACCTTTTTGACGTAGGTCATAACTGAGCGGGTGGTTTTATCGGTAGATTGTGGTAGTCCGGTAGAATATCTTCATTGTAAGAGGAAGTGAATAATATGGTTACAAAAGTCACAGAGTATATGACGCAAAAAGTATTGTCAGTTCATGCTGAGAAAGGGATAAGGGAAGCTTTTTTCTTTATGAAAGCGCATAAAATTAGACACTTACCCGTTATAGATGACAGTCAACAGTTAGTTGGAATGATCAGTGATCGTGAAATCAGAAGGCCAAACTGGGTAGATGAAGCGCATGATGTCGAACACATATATCACTTAGATGATCATTTGTTGTGTCAAGATGTGATGGATAAAAGACCGATGGTTTTGCATACCTATGATTCGTTGGGTAAGGCTGTGAAACTAATGAAGGAGCACAAAAAAGGGGCGTTACCCGTGCTGGATAAAACCCAGCAGCTCGTGGGCATTTTGTCGGCTGTTGATCTTCTGCAAGCCCTGGAAGATGTGATTGATTTTCAGAAAAACCAAAAAAGTGCATAGGTTGATTCGGGGTTCGTAAAGGCACTACACTAGGGGGAATATTGTACTGACACTGCGCCCTAGGAAAATATCATGTCTGAACCTGTTGACTACCAAAAAGTTTTTGATGAATCTGATTTATTGCATTCAGAAGCTGAAATGCACGCAGCGTTAGATCGGGTGGCAGCAGAAATCACTAAAGAACATGCGGACTCGCAACCGTTATTGCTGGCCGTCATGGTCGGTGGTGTGGTCATGATGGGGCACCTAGCAACGCGCTTGTCTTTTCCGTTAGAAATAGATTATGTCCATGCGACGCGCTACCGAGGTGAAACGTCTGGAGGCGATTTGCATTGGTATGGTTACCCTAAGACAGCATTAGCGGGTAGAAATGTCATTCTAATTGACGACATCTTCGACGAAGGCTACACAATGAAGGCATTGTGTGAGTACTGTGAATCAGAAAATGTCAATTCGGTGCAGTCAGCCGTGTTGGTGAATAAAGTGCACGACCGCAAAGTCGAGTACCGACCTAACTATGTCGGCCTAGATATTGCTGATCGCTATGTTTTTGGTTTTGGCATGGATTATCAAAATCATTGGCGAAATGCCCCCGGGATTTATGCTGTAAAAGGGTTGTAATTTAAATAGGGTTGTTGATGTCAATAAACTGGTGACTGATCCCAAAATGTTCCGCCAAGTGTGCGCCTACGGCTTGTACACCAAACCGCTCTGTGGCGTGATGCCCTGCGGCAAAATATTGAATGTTCAACTCTTCAGCAATATGAAAAGTTGACTCTGAAACCTCACCACTGATGAATGCATCTAACCCAAGTTCAGCAGCTTGTGTTAAAAACCCTTGGGCAGCACCTGTACAAATGCCCAGCCTCTTAATTTGTCGAGACGCCCCAAATACCTCTGGTGGCCGTGATAAGACCTGGCAAAGCCGATCGCTTAGCGCTTTAGTTGAAATGTCTATGTTACCCGCGACAGCTAAATTTTGATCGCCAAAAGTTTGGTCAATAGAAAGCTTAAGTTGGCTTGCTAGCTGCGCGTTATTGCCGAGGGTAGGGTGTGCATCCAGCGGTAAGTGATAACCGATTAAGTTAATGTCATTCTGAATCAAGGTTTTGACTCGGTGATGTTTCATGCCAACCAATTGAGGTGCTTCATTTTTCCAAAAAAAACCGTGATGCACCAATAATGCGCTGGCTTTAGCTTGAGCGGTTTGGTCGATTAATGCTTGGCAAGCGGTGACACCAGTGACTAGGTGCTCAATGGTGTCAGTGCCTTCAATTTGTAGCCCGTTTGGACAATAGTCCTTAAATTGTTCAGGTTTGAGGAGGTCATTTAAGTACTGAAGTAATTCTACACGCTGAACCATCATTGCTCGCCTAAGTTAAAAGTGTGATGCTAGCGAATTCTGAGTGTGTTCACAACGACCCTTTGTAGGTAGAAGCTTACATTGTCTTGTAATACGGCTGTCATAAGGGAAATGTAAGCTGCATTCAGTGGCATACTTTTAACAATAAAAGCAAAAAAATTGAACTTTATATTAAAGGTCTGTTCTTAAATGGTTAATATTTGAATGATTTATGATTTTTTCTTTTAATCTGTAAATAATTGATAATTAACGTTTTATTTGAATTTTTCGCTCGCGCACAATAAAAGTAGAATATTATTTAATGGTAAAAGCTAGGGAATGTCCGAGTAGATAGTTTCTGTGGCGCGAGTATCATTGCCTGAGAATACGATGTGTAATTTTATAGACATAGAGTAATGGAGGTAATTATAAGCAGAGGTTGAAAAAACTAAAAACACCCTCAGGATTATGGAATTGACAAGAGGGCAAAAAATCATTGGCGGAGGATTTCCATGGATTATAAGAAGAAGATTAAATCTCAGTGTGAAAAGGGTGCGTTTAGCGCAACTCTAAAACCAGCTGAACGGAAGCGACTACTGGTAGACATTAGCGATAGCTCACCTTTGAGCATCAGCAGTATTGGTTATTTGACCAAAATTTTCAGTAATGATGGCATTAAAGCCACCATACCAAACCCTTTATTACTTTCTGCAATAAACGAGCATGTTGCCCATCGTGGGTGTATGTCAGCTGAGCTTGTTCAGCAAATCAAAAAACTTTTCCCAGCAGTGAAAGCGACGACCGAAAAAATTACACGGCCTTTAGCAGATTTTTTATTCGACTTAAATGAACAAGTGGCGAATAGCGAAGAAAATCATCCAAGTTGGGGCGCATTTTTTGCAAGGACAGTCTCTCGTCATTTGCTTGAAGATTCTGATTCACCCAATGAGATTGATGATGAGGAAGCCAACTGGTTAATTGAGCGAATTCTATCAGACGGTCAATATGACTATGTTGAGCAAAAATTATTACCATTACTGGGTCGAAGAGCCAAAAAAATGCCAGAAAGTTTGCGTTTTCAAATTGAATTATTAGATGGCGCAGCTTAACGGTTAGTTTGTAAAAACGAGCAAAAGCACACTCCGAAGGTGCTTTTGCTCGTTTTTGTTATCAAAGGGTGATGACTTCTTTTAACCTTAACCTGCAGTCATGAATTTTACTGAGTGGTGTCAGCAGTGATTGACTCACCGTGAACAGCCTGACTTTCGTCGCTCATTAAATATACGTAAGCTGCAGTGATGTCTTCAGGGCCTGCTAATTTCTGAATTTCTTTACCTGGATAAATTCGGCTGCTATGTCCACTGCGAACCTCCATCGGTTCAACTCTATTCACTCTAACGCTTGTGCCTTCGAGTTCTTCCGCTAAAATTTGTGCCATCCCTTCCACGGCGAACTTTGAAATGCCATACACACCGGTATAGGCTTTGCCAATTTTGCCAACAGAATCAGTAGTAAAAATAATGGATGCTGTGGTGGATTGTTTCAAAAGTGGCAGTGCTAGCTGGGTGATGATAAAGGGTGTGTTAACGTTAACTTGCATGGCTTTTAATAATGACTCAGCAGACTCTTGGTCAAATGGGGTGAGTGCTTCAAAAAAGGCCGCGTTATGTATGATGCCATCCAGGCGATGAAACGTTGTATTGATGGTCTCAATTAGCGCACCTAAATCATGTTCTGATGCACCACTTAAATCCATTGGATAGATTGCAGGGGTTGGGCAATTAGCAGCCTCAATTTCATCGTAAATACTTTCAAGCTTCGAGATGGTTTTGCCGAGTAAAATGATGGTCGCACCTTGGAGTGCAAGTGCCTTGGCGACTGCTCGGCCAATTCCTGCGCCAGCGCCTGTGATTAAGATAACTTTGTCTTTTAAGCTGTTAGGAGGTACAGAGAAGTTCATGCGCTAAGCCTTGTGTCGGTATACTTACCTCTATCATAAGACGAATGTTCATCTCAAACAATACGTTGCAGCGGAAGAATACCAAGTTGAATTTGCCAAAGGCTAGCACTGGTGTTTAAAAGTTTGTGTACTGGTGAGAGGCTTTGTCTTTGTTCAAAAATATCACAGCCTGAAGTGATGGTTAGGTTGAGTATTTTCCAGTCTAGAAGGGCTTGGGTTATGAGTGGTGCAAGTGCTCTTCGGAACTTTTTAGGTGTGGAACGAAGGCTTGTCAATTGGGTGTAAATGACCCCCTTTAGCTCTGTGATCAGTTGCTTTAGGCTGTCTGGCGTTTGTTGGCACGAGAGTAATTGGGTTGAGCTGAGTTGGTGCTGTTTTAGTAAATCTTGTGGCAGGTAAATGTGACCTCTTAAGCAGTCGTCCCTCAGTGACCTGATGATTTTCATCCATTGCATAGCCATGCTGAGTTGCTCTATGGCGCCACGCTCCTGTTGTGTAGGAGCTTGGCTTAAAAGAAGGGTTGCAATGAATAGGTTTAAACTGGATAAGGTGCTTGTTGTGTACAGGTTTAATTCATTTTGGTTGGCGTATTGCACTGTTGTCAGATTACTTTGTAAAGCTGTGCAGATTTTTTCAAGATGTGACTGTGGTAATTGGGTTTGTTTTAGAATTGGAGCTAGGGCTTGGCTGATAGGGTGTGAGGCATCGCTCTGTAAGTGGCATGTTTCATCTGCCCACCAGGCGAAGGTTTTTTCTGCCACTTGGTATTCAGGGATATCAATGATGTCCTCTAAGGTTTTAAACCAGGTGAAGAGCGTGAAAATAGCCTGTTTTTTATCACCAGAGGTTGTGCGGAAGCTGTAATACAAGCTGCTGCCTTGTGGTATTTTTTCTTCGATAAAATTATTTGCTAACATTAGATGGCGGCTTTGAACAAAAGGCCATAATGACGAACTGACCTGCTGTGGTCAAATTTAAGGTAATTCACTCATGACCCACTGGTTACAACCGACACTTCCTGTAACACTTGCTGATGATGAGGTTCATGTTTGGTCATTGGGGTTAGAGGTAGATTTGGCGCTTGAGTCACGATTTTTACAGGTGCTAAACGAGACTGAGCTGACTAGGGCTAAACGCTTTTACCGGCGTCAAGATCAAATGCATTTTGCCGTAGCCAGAGGCGTGTTGCGTAGTTTGCTTGGTCACTATTTAGCGATGCCTGCGAAATCTGTTGAGTTTTCATATTTAAGCCAGGGTAAACCTGCTCTTGTGAATAATGCGCTGCAATTTAATGTGTCTCACTCACATGGGCAAGCTTTGTTTGCTTTTTCGTTAGATAGGCGGTTAGGGGTGGATTTAGAGCAGCAAGATAGGCGGGTGGAATGGTCTAGTTTGTCTCAACGATTTTTTTCAAAACAAGAGCATGCAGCGATACTATCGTGCGATCCTGATGATCAGAAAAATGCCTTTTTTCGCTGTTGGACGCGTAAAGAGGCTTATGTAAAAGCACATGGTGATGGGTTGATGAGAGGGTTGGAAAGTTTTGATGTGTCAGTGGGTGTAGACGCTGCATTGCTGAATGATGCTGAGTTCCCTGAGGAGACGCAGCGTTGGGGAATGGCTTCTATTGATATGGGGTCGTTGGGGTTTAAAGCCGCATTAGCATATGAGCGCCAAATGAATGATGCGAATGTGTGCTGCTGGAAAACCTCAGTTGTGTCTGTGTTATAAGCCGCTATTTAATCTTCAACTGAAAGTGATGCTGAGACAATGGTTAGGTCACTCGGCAAGCTGGCATCCGCTTCAATGCGTATTTTTGTCACTTTGAGAGGGGCAATTTCACTGTTTTTAAAGAATGCGCCTAGTGGGATGATGTGTTGCTGTTGTTTTGGTTCGGCTAAGGTTTGAATTGCAGCGTTTAACAATTGACTATTAAAGTGCTGTGCCGGTAATGCTCGGCAGAGTGCGTTGTCAATGGCTTGGCTGGATTGTTTGCCGCTGCTATCAATGAGTACCACAGTGAGTGAGGTATTTTGAGCTTGAGCGATGCATAGCGTGGTTAAGTTGAGTTGCATGTAGCGAAGGTCTAATTTGTAAGGTAGGGAAAAGTCGACTTTTGCTTGACCATTCCAGTGGATGCTGAGTGCTTCCTGCTGCTGTATTTCAGGCATACCTTGTTGGCTGATCGGCCTAATTCTTGCTTTGGCATCGGTGATTTTAGGTTTGATTTTAGGCCACCGATTGAGCTTGACATGGCTCGAATCTGCTCTTTGGGTAATGAATGTTTCTGCAGCGAACTGTTGCTGCCAAAATGCGGTGGTAGAAATTTTAGGCCAAATAGATTTGTCTCGTAATGTCAGGTTTAGGAAGTGGGTAACGGCAAGTTTTGCCCACTTTCTCTGCTCATAGTCCGGCATGGTGTTGGCGGTATTATAGAGCGGTCTAAGGTAAGATTTTTTGGCCGCATCGCTCCAATCTTGATTAAACTGGCTATGATCCGCCCTGGTGGCGAAAATGCTCAGTTTGTGAAGCCCCGGAGCACTTATATGGACGTTGTCATAATGATTTTGTCCCTGGAAATAAGGCAGTTCTGTATCTACCCCGCCTTGAAGCACTAGGTAGTTGATGTTGTTTAAGGCGATTGGGGATTCATGGTTTGGTAGGCCAATACTGTCAACGGGTGCTAAACCAATTAATGTCTTAAGATTAAACTGAGGGCCTTCTAAGTTGAGCTTTGCAGCTAGCATAATGGCGTCTCCCCCACGGGAATGGCCAATTAAAGCGATTTGGTTAAGATCGACATTGGCTAGAGGGTGTTCACTTTGTTCGGAGAAGGCTTTTATCTGTTTGATATGCGCTAAAATAAGCTGTGCTCGAGCAAGATCCTCTTGTCTCCAGTAATTACCATCAGCACTCCAGTTCAGTGCATTCGCATCAATAGATACTACTGCATAACCTAAGCTGGCAAGGTGTTGGCCTAAGTAGGCATAGCCATGTTCGGAGTATTTTTCCATGAAAAAATCACCATGGCTGATGATAACTAATGGTTGCGGTTGGCTGGTTTTCGGTAGCCAAACCTCTGCATTGAGTGGGAACCGGGCTAAATCAAACTGCCAAAATTGATCCCTGGCCTTTGTGTTTTTAGAGAGGTGAGGTGCAATGTACTGGGCAAGGTCTATTGTTTTGCTTTTCCAGTATGGTGTCTCATACAGGCTTTGGCGCTGTATCGTGCCACTCCCATACTGGTAGTTATCGACGGATAGCTCACCGAGCGGCACAGTGGCGCTGGGGTCAGTGTTGCTGTTAGGTTGCGGGATAGGGGCAACAAAATAAATGATGAGGCCGCTGAAAATAACCGTTTTAAAGGGAATGCTTTGGTAAACAAACAAGCGAGAGATGGTTGTGCCAATGAGTGCTGCACAGAGCAGCCACGGTAAGGAAGTTAGGGCATAAAAAAGCAGGTACTGCATTGAATCAAGGTTTAAAAACAGCGCTTGGCTTGAGTATAATAGGGCGGTAAATGTCGCTTGAATCAATAAAGGGAAAAACCAGGCTCTAGGTTTTATTGCAAAAAAACGATAAATAAACCAAAACAGCAATACCAGCCAATAGCTCAATGATAAGTTGGCGAATGCAAGTAAGTGGTCGTAAGCCATGCCTGCGCCGCTTTCTCGCACCATAAACCATTGTAAGGTGAGTAAGGTGAGTAAGCTGAAAAATAAGCCTAAGTGATTTTTAAGGAGTTTTAGCATGGCGGCGTTGTGCTCAATGTCGTTTTTTTATGGGTTTAAACTACTACAGCTGGGTATATCAAGCAATGCTGTTGATGTTGGCTGAAGCGCGTGCATGGCGTGCTAAAACTTGGTGTGGCGCCGGGGAGGTAACATGAGAGTGCCGCTTTTTTTTAGGCTGTGTTTGCAGCTTATGCAACAATTTTTTTCACTAAATTAATGACATTGGGGTCATTAAAGGGTTTTACGACTCAGCCTTTGACGCCAAGCGCTCTTCCTCGTTCTTTCATTTCGTTGCTGTTTTCTGAGGTGAGCATC
The DNA here is from genome assembly GCA_018672285.1 of Methylococcales bacterium. Classification (GTDB taxonomy): domain Bacteria; phylum Pseudomonadota; class Gammaproteobacteria; order JABHGC01; family JABHGC01; genus JABHGC01. The sequence continues at coordinate 41,559 of JABHGC010000225.1, read as the reverse complement.
AAAATAACCGCTTCGGTTTCAAGTTCGTTGCGAATTTTTTCAACCATAGCTAGCCCATTTAATTCTGGCATGTTGACGTCAGCAAAAACCAATTTGATTTCAGGGTCAGCTTTCAGTTTGTTAAAGCCGTCCATGCCATCGACTGCTGTGGTGACAGTAATGCCGTGTTTGGAAAAGAATGCGGACATGAGTTTGCGAATCATTTCGGCATCATCAACCACTAAAATTTTTGCCATCTGTTGCTACCTTTTAGCCTAAATATTCATGTTCATAAGTTGGTGGGTTTCCGGGATTGCAATAGAAAAAGTCGGGCCATAATCAGGGTCATGCACTATGCCGCAGCGCCCATGTAAAATATTGCATATATGTTTGGTAATGGCCATGCCAAGACCGCAGCCTTCTAAGATATGTGCATTGGTCATCGGTACATCAATAAATGGGTCAAATAAATGTTCAAAATTCTCTCCGGGCATTTTCATCTCAGATGAGTCCGATACTTTAAAAATATACCACGAAAGGTTGTGTCTGATTTCAGTTTCAACGGAAAAATGGATGACGTGATCATGGTTTCTGGTTGAGACTGCTTTGATTAAATGTAGCAGAGCTTGGCGTAATTTTTTCATATCTGTCGACATGACACCGAGTTCCGCCTTGACCTCCATAATCAGTTTATTGTTATTGGTGTCAGTCACCTTGCGGCTTGTGGTTTCGATTTCGTTGACAAAATCTTCGACCACAAAGTCATCAATGGACAGTTCTCTTTGGCCAGATTCAAGCTCAGAGAGTTCAAGAATGTCATTGATTAAATCTAATATTTGTCCTGCACCAACATTCACTTGCTGTAAATCGTCGTGCAACTCTTCAGGGTTTCCTTGGCCTTCGAGTAGTAGTGTGCTGTAGCCGATAATGGCATCCAGTGGCATGCGTAGTTGTCTGCTAACGGTTGCTATAAAGGCACTTTTTGCTTTGTTTGATTTGATGGCCCTGTCACGGGTGTCTTCAAGTTCAATGACTTTATTTTGTAAGGTGAGGTTACTTTTGGTGAGCTCGCGAGTCAGGTATTGGACTTGCTTTTCCAATTGCATAGTGTGGATGTTAGCAGTTATTTGGACCTGAGATAAATCTTGGATAATGCTCTGTAAAATCACCTCACTGCGTTGCTTATTTTCGGTTAGCGTGGAAAGCATACTGGTGATTTTCTGGCATCTTTCTTTATCGGTGGTCATGCAAAGTCACTTTATGGCGCAAATACTATAGAGTATGGCCATCGTTGTGAGAAATTGCTACCTAAACACATAGAAAATAGGCAACTTTGATGTGTTTTTGCGATGGTATTTTATCTGCGTCAGCAGTATCATAATGATATAAAAATAAGACCAATAAACAGTTGCTTATGTTTAAATTTGGCGAATTTCTAAGTATGTCCCCCCACCCAATGTAGATATTCGACTATTTTATATATTGGAACTATGTTTTAAAAATTAATAAGTTACTGGATAATTATGAAGTCAGATTCTAATAATGGATTAGATGAGAACATCAAAAATTGCAACTCACTGCTTGAAATGCTGCAACTGCAGATGCAAGCAAAGGGTGATCAGGCGGTTTATACCTTTCTTAAGGATGGAGAGGTGCCATCAGGCAGTTTGACGTTTATTGAACTTGAGCAAAAAGCACGTGCGATTGGCGCCTATTTACAAGCTCAGTCAACACCTGGCGATAGAGTCCTGTTGCTGTATTCGCCAGGGCTTGAATACATCAGTGCCTTTTTAGGGTGTCTGTATGCTGGTGTGATTGCGATTCCTGCTTATCCACCAAGAAATAAGCGCCATTTACCCAGGTTCCAAGCGATCGTTGCCGATGCACAGTCCACCATTGCAATGACGTCTACCGATTTAATTAAAACCACTGAGCGTATGTTTAAAAATGCGCCAGGCTTGGAAATGTTGCGCTGGGTCACCACCGATGACCTTGACATGAACGTGGCTCGCGATTGGAAAACCGTTGATGCCCAGCGTTCAGATATCGCCTTCTTGCAGTACACCTCAGGCTCCACTGGGTCACCGAAAGGGGTGATGGTGACTCACGGCAATTTGTTGCACAACGAGTCATTAATCAAACGCTACTTTAACATCACTGAAGACTACACCTTTGTGAGTTGGTTGCCGCCTTATCATGATATGGGATTAATTGGCGGGCTGCTGCAGCCGTTGTATACCGGTTTGCATACCTTGATGATGACCCCATTTGCTTTTTTACAAAGCCCATACCGTTGGCTTAAAGCCATCAGTGACGTGCAAGGGCCTGTGATGACTGGTGGGCCAAATTTCGCCTATGAAATTTGTGTCAGCAAAGTGACTGAAGAACAAAAAGCGACATTGGATTTAAGTCGTTGGAGTGTGGCGTCCAATGGTGCGGAACCCATTAACCTTGAAACGCTTAATCGGTTTTACGAGGCCTTTAAATCAACCGGGTATAAAGCCCAGGCTTCATTCCCTTGTTATGGTTTAGCAGAAGGGACTTTATTTGTAACTGGTGGGCCGAAAGATAAAGCGCCCATTAGTCTGCACATTGATGCAGACAAAATAGAAAAAAATGTCATTGACGTTAAGCCGACAGATGACGCCATCAAGCGTTTGTTAGTGGCCAGTGGTACGCCTGCTGAAGAGCAGTCCATTAAAATTGTTAACCCGAATACTTTCCGCGAATGCAGCTCAACCCAGGTGGGTGAGATATGGGTTTCTGGTGACAGTGTTGCAAAAGGTTACTGGAATAGGCCTGATCAAACGAAAGAAACGTTCCATGCTCGCGTGGTGGGCGTTGAAGATGAAAATCACTATTTAAGAACGGGTGATTTAGGCTTTTTACACGACAACCAACTCTATGTAACAGGTCGTGAAAAAGACTTGATTATCATTAGAGGCCGGAATCACTATCCACAAGATATTGAAGAGACAGTCAGTGCCGCAGACCCCACTCAAGGTCAAAACCAATCGCCAATCAGAGTCGGAAATGTCGCGGCATTTTCGATTAAAATTGATGATGAAGAGAAGTTGGTGGTTGCAGCAGAAGTTGATCGTCATTATTTAAAAACCTGTAAACGTTTTACCAAGTTACAAGAAACGGATGAAAAGCCAGACCCTGAGCTAGATGAATCAGGTAAGCAAAAATACCTGTCGATGGACCCAGATTTAGTGATTGCAGCAGTGCGCCAAGCCATTGCTGAAAATCATGATCTGCAAATTCATGCTATTTCTCTGTTAAAGACAGAAGGCATGCCAAAGACGTCTAGTGGAAAAATACAGCGGCATAAAGCCAAATTAATGTATTTGGATAATGACCTTCCGGTTGTGTGGCAAAGTGCTTTTGGTGTGCCTAATGCACAGCAAACCGATATTTTTGCGATGTCTGAGCGGGTCTCTAGTGAAACTTTTGACAGTGCCACATTACTGGCAATAGAGCCTGAGCAACGGGCTGATTGGCTCGAAAGCCGAATGGCAGCTTGCATGTCACAAGAGCTAGGGTTGTCAGAAAAAGAATTTGACCCTGCACAAGCATTGTCACGCTACGGAGTGGACTCTCTGTTAGCAGTTGAGATGGCGCATCGAATTGAAAGTGGTTTTGAAGTCACCATTGATAGCGTGAGCTTGTTAGAAGGTGCCAGTCTTCGAAGCTTGGTCGCACAAATTATTGAACAATTGAGTAATGAAGACCAAGTGGTTGGTGCCCAGTTAGCACGGCTAGAAGAAGATAGAATTGAGTACCCTTTGTCACATGGCCAAAGAGCGATGTGGTTTTTGCATGAATTTTCACCGGATAACTTAGCGTATAACCTAGGGTTGGCCTCAAGGATTGATGAAGAGCTTGATGTTGTGGCGCTACAAAAAGCGTTTCAAACCTTGGTAGACAGACACCCATCATTGCGTACCAATTATCGTTCGGTTGATGGTGAGCCTGTACAGCGAGTGCATAAAAACAAACGCTTATTCTTTTTGCATGAGGATGCCAGTGATTGGTCCGATGCGGATATCCGATTCCGTTTAAACCGTTCAGTTATGAAGCCGTTTGACCTGAAAAAAGGCCCTGTGTTCAGGGTCAGCGTGCTCACCAAAAGTGAAAAATGCCACTATATGCTGATGAGCGTGCACCACATTGCAGTTGATATGTGGTCATTAGTGGTCATGATTGATGAATTAAAGTTGTTATACCCTGCAATGCGGACAAGTACCTCTATAGAGCTACCTGAAATACCGTATCGCTATACAGATTTTGTGAACTGGCAAAATAGCGTACTCATGGGTGAGCGGGGCGGTGAATTACGTGCCTATTGGAAGAATGCCTTAAGTGAATGTCAGGCTGTTTTAGAGTTACCTACCGACTACCCTCGTCCACCCGTGCAAGGGTATGCAGGGGCAACCGTGAGTATGAAAATACCTTTGGAAGACAGCCTGCGGGTGAATGAGTTTGCCAAGGCACAAGATGTGACGCCATTTGTGTTGTTATTAGCGGTATTCCAAGTGTTATTGCATCGCTATACAGGGCAAGAAGATATCTTAGTGGGGTCGCCGGTTGCGGGGCGTTCACGTTACGGTTTAGAGGGCATTGTGGGTTACTTTGTTGACCCTGTTGTGCTGCGCGCAAAATTTGATGAAGACCGTTCATTTAATGACTTTATTAAGCTGTGCAAAAGTGATGTGCTCGGGGCGTTGTCACACCAAGATTACCCTATGGCAAACTTGGTTGAGCAGATTCAACCAACGCGTGACACCAGCCGTTCACCTTTATTCCAAGCGATGTTTGTACTGCAAAAAGCCTATCAGAAAAAAGATGAAGACTTAACTGGCTTCGTTTTAGGTGAAACGGGTGGTGAGATATCATTAGGAGATGTGACCCTTCACTCCATTGCATTAGACCATCAAGTGGCCATGTTTGATATTATGCTCACGATGGCCGAAGGTGAAGACGGCTATCATGGTAGCTTTCAATACAACTCTGCTTTATTTGATCACAGTTCAGTGGCCATTATGTCGCTGCACTTTCATACCTTATTGTTACGACTTTTAGATTCACCAGATCAGCCTTTAGATGATGTCTCACTACTGACCGATGCGGATCGGGACTTGCTCACCATTGAGTGGAATGACACTCGGGTGGATTACCCGAAAGACACATTGGTCGGGATGTTCGATCAAACCGCTAAAAAATATGCCGATAATACCGCTTTAGTGTATCAAGATGAGTCATTAACCTTTGCAGAGTTACAAGCTCGGTCTGACAAATTAGCGCATTATTTAATTGTGAAGGGTGTGCTGCCTAATAAACTGGTCGGTATTTGTGCTGATCGCTCTGTTGAAATGGTCGTAGCGATACTCGGTGTACTAAAGGCGGGTGGCGCATACTTACCCATTGATCCTGGTTATCCATTGGATCGAATTCAGTACATGATGGATGATTCGGCGATTAATATTTTATTAACCCAAGCCGAGCGCGAGTCGAAATTAACTGAATTTACAGGAACCGTTATTCAGCTAGACAGTGACTGGCGCAATATTGCCTCTTTCAGTAATGATATTAGCCTGCCACAACCAAGCAGAGATGACTTGGCTTACGTGATTTATACCTCAGGTTCTACAGGCAATCCGAAAGGGGTCATGATTCCACATAGAGCGATATGCAACCACATGCAGTGGATGCTAGAAACGTTTGGCTTAGATGAAAGTGATCGAATTTTACAAAAAACCCCATTCAGTTTTGATGCCTCAGTGTGGGAATTTTTTGCACCATTGTTAAGTGGCGCCTGTTTGGTGTTGGCCAAACCGGGTGGTCATACTGATGGTGAGTACCTCATCGATGCAGTTCACGAACATAACATTACCACGCTGCAATTAGTCCCTTCCGCGTTACGCATGATTTTGGATATGTTGCCAGAGAATAAGCCGTTGTCTTCATTGAAACGGGTGTGTTGTGGTGGTGAAGCATTACCTGCAGACTTACAATCACAGTACTATGACCGGTTTGATGTGCCTTTATATAACTTATATGGGCCAACGGAAGCGGCAATTGATTCAACCTTCTGGGAATGTGACCCTGATGATTTACGGACATTGGTGCCGATTGGACGGCCAATTAACAATGCCAAAGTGTATATCTTAGATAAAGCACTCAACCCTGTGCCTGTTGGTGTGCCAGGTGAATTACACATTGGTGGGGCAGGTCTTTCAGATGGTTATTGGCAACGAGAGGAATTAACCGCTGAACGTTTTATTGACAACCCATTTGCAGCCAACGAGCGGCTGTATAAAACAGGGGATTTAACCCGATTTTTACATGATGGTTCGATTGAATTTTTAGGTCGAATAGACCATCAGGTTAAACTGCGTGGTTACCGTATTGAATTAGGTGAGATTGAAGCGTCACTGACCAAACATGATGATGTGGCACAAGTTGTGGTCTTGGTTCGTGAGGACACACCCGGTTATCAACGATTGGTCGGTTATGTGGTGTCCGAATCATTTGCCCCACTTGAAACCCAAGACTTAAAAGAATTTTTGGCAGAGCAATTGCCGAGCTACATGGTACCTACGGACTATGTCTTCTTAGATGCCTTTCCATTAACACCCAACGGTAAAATAGATCGCAATGCATTGCCAGCACCTGGCGGCATGACCATGACGGATGCTTATACAGCACCAAGAACCCCTATTGAATTGGGCTTGGTTGATATCTGGTCGGAAGTACTGGGTGCAGTACGAGTTGGTATTGACGATAACTTCTTTGAGTTTGGTGGTCACTCCTTATTGGCAACCCAGGTGATCTCACGGGTAAAAGATAAATTTTCTGTTGAGTTACCTGTGCGCTATCTATTCGAATTCCCAACTGTTGCAAAACTATCGGAATTAATCGAACAACAGCAAACCACGGGTGCCGTCAGTAAAGATAACATTGACATTGTTGATCGCCAGCAAACGCTGTCGATTTCATCTTCACAGCAACGTTTATGGTTTATGGATCGGTTCTTAACCGATAAATCCGTCTACAACATTCCTGCCGCCCTTAGAATGCGTGGGGATTTAAATATTGAATTGATGAAGAAAGCGCTTAATGGCGTTTTAGCACGTCATGAAGTATTGAGAGTGACATTTGTAGAAGCTGATGGTGTTGCAAAAGCCACGATATCAGATAACCAAAGTATCCAATTAAATATTGAATATATTGACCAAACACTCAGTCTTGAAGCCAGAGAAGCTGCTGCCAAAGAGATTGCTGACGAAGAGGGTAAAATTCCTTTCGAGCTGGATAAAGGCCCAATGCTGAGAGCCAAAGTCGTGGTAATTGGTAGTCAAGATTATGTGTTGTTAGTCACCATGCATCATATAGCGTCTGATGGTTGGTCATTGGGGATTTTAAGCTCAGAGTTAATGGCTTTGTATCGATCCTTTTTATTGGGCGAGCCATCTCCCTTAAAACCATTGAAGACCCAATTTTTAGACTATGCCGCATGGCAACAAAATGCACTGCAAGGGGATAATTTACAAGAGCAGTTAAGCTACTGGAATAAACAGCTGTCTAACGGCAATTTACCACTGATTGACTTAAGTACTGATTACCCAAGGCCGCCAGTATTGGTGTACCAAGGTGGGATTAGGCGCTTAACCATACCCATTGAACTTGTGGTGGCATTAGAAGAATTAAGCGAGCGTCGTGGTGCGAGCTTAAGCATGGTGCTGTTATCCGCATTTAAAATATTGTTGTTCCGGCATACCGGGCAAACAGATTTGTCAGTCGGTTTTCCTGTCGCGAACAGAACGCGAACGGAAGTAGAAAGCCTGATTGGTTTCTTTGTCAATACCTTGGTCTTTAGAACCCAAATTAACCCCAATGATAGCTATGAGCAATTATTAGAAAATGTTCGAACCGCGTCATTTGAAGCTTTTTCTCATCAAGATGTCCCATTTGAGAAGCTGGTTGAAAGCATGGATGTTGAGCGAGATCCAAGTCGTCATCCGTTATACCAGATCATGTTCACTTTGCAAAATACACCGATGGAAGATTTTGACTTACCCGAAATGGAAGTCAGCTTATTTGAAAGCCATAACGGCACCGCAAAATTTGATCTGTGGTTATCACTTGCAGAGTCCTATAACGGCTTAGATGCGTCTATAGAATATAACAGCGCTTTATTTAAACCAGAAACTGTGGATCGCTATTTGGCGCAATATGTCGCCTTGTTAGAAAGTATTGTCAAAAACCCAAATCAAGATGTTGACCATTTGCCGATGTTGCCAGAGCAAGAGAAAAACATCTTGTTGTATGATTGGAATCAGACCACCGTTACACTGCCAGAAATTGAAACGCTGCATCAACTCATTGAAGTGGTGTGTGCTGAAAATGCCGATAAAGTCGCATTAAAATGTGGTGACGACCGCATTACCTACTCGGAATTAAACAGTAAATCCAACCAATTGGCACAATATTTACGAATGCGTGATGTTGGCCCCGGTGTGTTTGTGGGGTTGTGTGTTGAGCGCTCTATTAACCTCGTGATTGGTTTGCTCGGTATTTTAAAAGCCGGCGGTGCATACGTGCCGATGGATCCTTTGTATCCTGAAGATCGTTTAAGTTTTATGCTGTCGGATGCCAAAGCGGATGTATTGGTAACAGAGAAATCACTTAATTTAGGGTTGAACACCCAAGGTATCGAAAAAGTTCATTTAGATACGGATTGGAAAAAAATAGATCAACGCAGTGATAAAAATGCCATTGCAGGTCTTGGTGGTGAAAATCTTGCTTATATGATTTATACCTCCGGTTCAACAGGCAAACCTAAAGGGGTGAAAATTCCCCATGAAAACATCATTAACTTTTTGTGTAGTATGCAGCGTCAGCCAGGGTTTAGTGCGAGTGATCGGCTCTTAGCCGTTACCTCACTGTCGTTTGATATTGCAGGCCTTGAAATTTGGTTGCCATTGCTTGTCGGTGGTGAATTGATATTGGTTGATCGTAGCGTCGCTGTTGATAGTGTGAAACTTCAGCAAATTATGGTGAATGAACAAATCAACTTAATGCAAGCGACGCCTGCGACGTGGAAGTTATTACTCGATGGTGGCTGGCAGCAAGAAAAACCCTTAAAAGTACTCTGTGGCGGTGAAGCCATGCCACAGAATTTGGCGCAAAAACTGGTTGAACAACCTGGCGTTGAACTGTGGAATATGTACGGCCCAACGGAAACAACTGTGTGGTCAACTATTCAATGTATTGACGATGCGAGTCAAGTTATCCCTGTTGGTCAGCCAATTGACAATACCCAAGTTTATGTACTGGATGATAAATTAGAATTATTACCCATTGGTGCATTAGGCCAGCTGTATATTGGTGGTTTAGGTTTATCACCGGGCTATCATGACCGTGCCGATTTAACCTCTTCAGTCTTTATCAAAAACCCCTTTGATGGTGGTAGTAGCCGTATTTATAAAACAGGTGACTTGGTTCGCTGGTTATCTGGGGGTGTATTAGAATGTGTTGGCCGTGCTGATTTTCAAATTAAACTACGGGGTTACCGAATAGAGCTGGGTGAAATTGAAACCTTATTAGGTAACATTGCACATATTAAAGAAGCGGTTGTGATTGCCCGTGAAGATACCCCCGGTGACCAACGCTTGGTTGGTTATTTAGTGGTGAATGAAGGTGCCGATGAAATCACTGCGAGTGATTTAAAGAAACAGCTGAAAACCAACTTACCTGATTTTATGATTCCATCAGCCTTTGTGTACATGGATGAGTTCCCACTCACACCTAATGAGAAAATTGACCGAAAAGCTTTACCGGCACCAGACGCGAACCTATTATCAGAGCAAGATTTTATTGCGCCCGTGACGGATACGGAAAAACGTCTGTCGGTATTGTGGCAACAAGTTTTAAATGCAAACCAAGTAGGCAGGCATGATAATTTCTTTGATCTTGGTGGTCATTCGCTGATCGCAACCCAGTTAATCTCAAGAATTCAAACTGAGTTTACGGTACAACTTCCGTTACATAAATTATTTGAAGCATCGACACTAGAAACGTTAGCAGAAGTGATTGATCTCACGGGTGAGCAAACCGCAATTGCCCCCATTGAAGTGATTGAAAGAGATCAAGCATTGCCATTGTCATTTGCACAAGAGCGGCTTTGGTTTTTATCCCAATTAGAACCAGAAAATCCTATTTACAATATGTTTGGTGCGGTAGCCATCAAAGGTGACATTGATGTTGACCTAGTGCAGCAAGCCTTTAATGCATTACTGACTCGGCAAGAAAGTTTGCGAACCCGGTTTAAATCTGTAGATGGTGCCGCTCAGCAACTGATTGATGATCATTGTTCGTTAGACATACAGCACCTTGAGGTAGCGTCTGAGGATGAATTAAACAGTCAGTTATCACATTTTTCACGGCAACCCTTTAACCTAGAACAAGACCGCTTAGTTCGTGTCATGTTGGTTAAAAATTCAGACGCTGACTTTATTCTCGCCGTGAACTTTCATCATATTATTTCGGACGGTTGGTCAGTCGGGTTATTTATCCGTGAATTCACAGAAATTTACAGTGCGCTTTATGATAATAGAGCCGTAAAACTACCTGAACTCTCCGTTCAGTATGCAGATTACGCACATTGGCAGCGGACTTGGTATCAAGGAGAGGTTTTAGAAACCCAGCTGGCTTATTGGACGAAACAGCTCACGGGTGCGCCTGCATTTTTAAGCTTACCTACGGACTACCCCAGGCCACCTGTACAAACCTTTAATGGTCAAGTGTACCGCTTCCAAATTGGCACCGAGTTGGTCGATAATTTACATGAATTATGCCGACAGCAAAATATTACTTTATATATGGCTGTGTTGGCTGCTTTCAACGTATTGTTGTATCGCTATAGTGGGCAAGAAGATATCTGTGTTGGCTCGCCAATCGCAGGGCGCAACATTGATAAAACCGAAGATTTAATTGGCTTTTTTGTCAATGCCATTGTGATGCGCTCAAAAATCAATGACAACATGACAGGGGTTGAGTTCTTAAAATCTGTCAGAGATACCGCTTTATCTGGGTTTGCCCACCAAGAAATACCCTTTGAGCTGTTGGTTGAGACACTTCAGCCTGAGCGTAATTTAAGCTACCCACCCATCGCGCAAGTGGGTTTTGCCTTGCAAAATGTCCCGACTGCAGACTTAACCTTGCCTGGTGTCGAAGTAGAACCACTGAAGCTTGACAATGGCACGGCAAAATACGACATGATTTTAATGCTGACTGAATCAGAAGGTTTGGTTGGTGAGCTTGAATTCAACACAGACTTATTTAAGCCTGAAACAGTGCAGCAGATGATGGTGCACTTTGAACGACTGTTACAACATTTTGTAGACAAGCCTGAAGCTGAAATTGAGCAATATCGTTTTGTCTCTATCGATGAGTTGTACCAAGATTTAAGCATTGAAGCTGAACAGTATATGGCGGCAATGCCATTAACGACAATGCAGCGAGATATTTTTGTCGCATGTACTTTGGCACCTGATAACATCAACCATTCCATCGGTTACATCCTGGATTTACCGATGGCGATTGATGAGGAAACCTGGAAAAAAGCCATTGCCCAAGTTCATGATGATCAGCCCGTCCTCCGAGTTCAACTAAAAGCCTCAACGGCGCCTTATTTGGCAACGGCTTATCAATGTGTCAGTAACGATTCGGTGTTTGAGTATGACGTATTTGACTGCCGTCGTGGCAGTGCCGATATAGACAAAATTTATCAGCAGTCCAGTGATTTTATCTATCGCCCTTATGCGATAGGTGAAGGGCCATTAATACGTCATCAAGTGTACTTGTTAAAAGATCGCACGGTTATCGCGATGGGCATCCATCATGTGATGCTCGATGGTATTGGTGTTCGTGTTTATGCTCAGCAATTATGCTGGACGTATGAAGCCTTAATGCAAGGCAAACAATATCACTCTATCGACTGTTTGTTCCGTGAATATGTTGAACAAAATGCGGCACGTTTCGACCGAGAAGAAACATTACGCTACTGGAAAAATGCAACCGCGAATGTTGAGCCATTGGATTTTGTACCATTGGCAGTGGAACAGGGTAAAACGGTTGAAGAAGAACAGCTAATCGATGGTGAGTTTTGGTTAGAGGTTAAAAAAGTCTGTCGTCGCCAGCGAATGACACCGGCACTGTTGTTGAAAGCCATTTACGGCATTGTCTTGAAAGAATACTGCCGAACCAGTAGTGACTTTGTGGTTTATGAGTTACTCAGTGGGCGAGTGAAAAAGCACAACTCAACATTAGGCTGTTATTATCAGCAAGTTCCGGTCATTTTCCCCAATCATTTATTACAAGACGATACGCCCATAGGGGATTACTTTACCCACGTTAAGCAATTCGTACGAACACTGGGAAGCAAACAAGATATTTCAAACTTTGCCCAGCAGCAAGCTATCCCGCAAGGGCGTTTGAAGTTTTCGTATAACTTTTTTGAGCTAGCTGACGATATTAAACTGAAACACAGTGATGTATCGATTAAAACGATTCAGCGTAATGCACAAGTTGGCGAACAAGATATTCTCTTCATTATCAAAACTCTGGACGATGGTTTGATGCTAAGCTTGCGTTTTAATGATGCGAACTTCTCAAGCCTAGACTTATTACCTCGCTTTAAACAGTTGCTAGAACAATTCGTGGCCGGTGTTACAACCGTGGGTGACTTTGATTTATTGCTCAATGATGAAGCCACCCCTGAGCAATGGTCTTGGAATGGCGGTATCAACCCACAAGATTCTACCTTTGCAACCGTGCATCAAGGGTTCGAAGCGCAGGTTCAAAAAACACCCGATGCCATCGCCACTCAAATGCCTGGGGTTGCCTATAGCTATGCTGTTTTAAATGAGAAGGCCAATACGCTCTCACATTATTTACTGAATCAGGGGTTGCAGCCAGAGTCTGCTGTGGGCATTTGTATTGAGCCATCACCTGATGTACTTGTTGCTATTTTAGCGGTGCTTAAAGCGGGTGGGTGTTATGTACCGATAGACCCGAATTACCCTGCTGCAAGAATACAATACATCATTGATAAGTCAGACATGTCTGCCGTTTTGAGTCACAGTGCGTTAGCTGTTTTTCAATCTGATAATGATATATGGCTTGCCATGGACGATGCCGCGTTATGGTTAAATGGCGATACGAGTAACCCAGATCGCAATATCCTCGATACCCAACTGCTGTATCAAATCTTTACGTCAGGCTCGACTGGAGAGCCGAAGAGTGTGGGCGTTGAACACGCTGGTATGACGAACTTACTCCAGTGGTATACCCGTGAATATGCAATGTCAGACACTGACCACAGCTTAATTATCAGTGCTTTAGGTTTTGATTTAACGCAAAAGAATTTATTTGCGGCATTATGGCAAGGTGGCTCAGTGTGTTTCACCGGGTCTGCCCATTATGATGTTAAAGCGATACTGAGTGCCATTAAGGCATTTGATATCAGCTTATTAAATTGTGCGCCAAGTGCCTTTTACCCTTTAGTCGAGCAAGAAACAGCAGGTCAACTTAACTCACTGCGTACCTTGTTTTTTGGTGGTGAGCCGATTCAAATGAACCAGCTACGAGTCTGGTTAACGACCCATGATGCCAAATTGGTGAATATGTATGGGCCGACAGAGTGTACTGATATTGCCGCTAGCTTTACCCTGAATAACGCCAATGATTACGCCAATCAACCCATGCCTATTGGCCAAGCAAATGACAATGTGTACCTCTATATCTTAAACGCCGCTCGTCAACCGGTCCCTCGTGGTGTGGTTGGTGAGCTTTATATTGCCGGAAGAGGGGTTGGCCGAGGTTATCTTAATGATGATGGGCAAACGGATAAGGTGTTTATACCTGATCCATTCCGCAATGAAGGTAAAATGTACCGAACGGGTGATTTAGTCCGTTTGGATGTCGACCAGCAAATCATCTTTGTTGGCCGAATTGACCACCAAGTGAAATTACGTGGGTTGAGAATTGAATTAGGGGAAATAGAAAACGTCATCAGCTATGGTGAGGGTGTTGATGCGAGCTTGGTTATTGTTAAGAAAGACCAATTAGTCGCTTATGTCATCGGCAGTGCAAACCCAACCGATATGGCATTAGCTTGTCGCCAAGCATTACCAGAATATATGGTGCCCAATCATATTGTTGTGTTGGAAAAATACCCACTCACACCTAATGGCAAAGTGGATCGTAAGGCACTACCTGACCCTGAGGCTTCAGGACAAGGCTACGTGGCACCACGAACAGCACTGGAGAAAGACGTTGCTACGTTATTTAGCCAGTTGCTGCAAGTTAATAAAGTAGGCTTGCTGGATAATTTCTTTACCTTAGGTGGGCATTCCTTGTTAGCCACACAACTGATTGCCAAAGTGGAAGCGGACTATCACGCTCAAATTCAGTTGCGGACATTGTTTGAAAATCCCACGGTTGAAGCACTTGCAAGAGCATTAGAACAAGCGAAATCCGCAGATGCGATTGTTGATATGGCCAACCAGCAACGGCCAGACAGCATCCCATTGTCATTTGCACAAGAACGTTTGTGGTTCTTGCAAAACTTTAATGACGATGGGCATGTGTTCAATATGCCAGGTGCATTACGCATGAGAGGCAAGGTTGATACTGCAGATTTAACTTGGGCATTAAACCAATTAATCGCGAAACATGAAGTGCTCAGAACGGGCTTCGAATCCGTTGATGGGGTTGCAATGCAGGTGATCTATCCTGAACTGAGCGTAACCATTGCGACTGAAGATCTGTCGGCAATGGCTCTGCCTGAGCAAACGCTACGCAGTCGGATTGATCAATGTGCACGACAAGTCTTTGATTTGCAGCAACCAGCTTTATTTTCTGTGAATCGTTACCTGATGTCAGAAGATGAAGAAGAGTCCGTGTTGGTGTTTGTGATGCACCATATTATTGCTGATGGCTGGTCTTTAGGCGTGTTTATTTCAGAGTGGATTTCACTTTACCAGCAGAAGCAAACTGAAGGTGAGCAGGCGCTTGAAATGCCTGAGTTGCAGTACGCAGATTATGCATTATGGCAACGTGACTGGCTGTCTGGTGAGCGTTTAACCGGGCAAATTGCATTTTGGCAAAAAGCGTTGGCAGGAAGTACCACGTTAAATCTCCCCACGGATTTCTCAAGACCTGCAGTGCAGCAGTACCAAGGTGAGTTGTTACACTTTACCTTACCTGCAAGCTTACATGATGCGATTAACCTGCATGCTAAGCTGCAAGAGGCAACGCCATTTATGGTCTTGATGAGTGCCTACATGGTGATGCTGGCACGTTATGCCGGACAGGACGATATTTGCGTGGGTAGCCCGATTGCTGGTCGTGGACAAGCGCAAACACAATCTATGTTAGGTCTGTTTATTAACACATTGACTTACCGGGGTGATGTCGCAAAGCAGGTGAGCTTTAATGCCTTAATTCAACAGGTCAGACAGTTTTCATTAGATGCGTATGCCAATCAAGATATTCCATTTGAAAAATTGGTAGATGCACTTAAGGTCACACGAGATACAAGTTACACACCCGTATTTCAAACCTTATTTACCTTGCAAAACACACCAGAAGTGGATGTGAGTCAGTTATTGTCTGATGTTGAGGTCAAGTTAGTACCTGCTCATCAGAAAATTTCAAAATATGATTTAAGCTTGGAGCTGGCAGAAAAATCAGGGGTGTATGAAGCCAGCTTTGAATACCGAACCGATTTATTTTCAAGGGAAACCATCGAGCGTTTTTCAGCGCACTTTGTTGAGCTGTTAGGGCACCTTTTAGCACAGCCAGAACAGTCTGTTTATGCGTTACCCATGTTGACTGGCACAGAACAAAGCTTGTTGCTGGAGACTTGGAATGAAACGTCGTTAGATTACCCTAGCAGTAAAACCATCGTCCAAATTATTTCAGGGCAGGCACTTAAATACCCTGAAGAGATCGCTGCGGCTGATGCAAAGGTTTCAATTAGCTATCGTCAACTTGATGAACAAAGTGCCCAATTGGCCAGTCGTTTAATGAGCCTTGGGGTTCAGCCTGATCAATTGGTCGGTTTGTGTGTGGAGCGCTCTGTCCGTATGTTGGTTGCGATGCTTGCCATTGCTAAAGCCGGTGGTGCTTATGTCCCTCTAGACCCTCTGTATCCACAAGACAGATTAGATTACATGCTAGAAGATGGTGGTGTCTCGGTGTTGGTTACCGAACTGCACTTGCCAACATTAGGACCAGACAATTTAACTCGCGTCTTTATCGATGCCGATTGGGATGAGGTGTTGGATCAGACTATTTCTGACTCTGACTGGCCTGTACAGCCAAATAACCTAGCGTATGTGATCTATACGTCCGGTTCAACCGGTAAGCCTAAGGGGGTTGAAGTTGAGCATCAGCAGTTGCTTAACTTTTTGTATGGTATGCGCCAGACACCTGGGTTTAAACAACAAGATCGCTTGTTATCTGTGACTTCATTGTCATTTGATATTGCAGGCTTAGAGCTGTGGTTGCCGTTAATTACGGGGGCATCTGTTTATATTGCTGACCGGGACTTGGCAATGGATGGAGAACTGCTGGCGACAACGATAGAGCAGCAAGCCATTAGCGTTATGCAAGCGACGCCTGCAACGTGGAAGCTGTTATTGGATGCCAATTGGCAGGTGAAAAAATCACTTAAAGTACTGTGTGGTGGTGAGCCACTACCAGAGGCACTGGCCAGTCAATTAACCGCACAGCCATTAATCGAGCTGTGGAATATGTATGGTCCTACGGAAACAACGATTTGGTCAAGCGTTGCAAAAGTGGTTGCTGGTGAGCAAATTACCATTGGCCGGCCGATTGGTAATACCTCAATTTATATCTTAGACGAGCTGCTACAACCTGTACCACTCGGTGCAGTGGGTGATCTGTATATTGGTGGTGACGGTGTTACCCGTGGTTATCATGGCCGTGCAGATTTAACCGCAGAAGTCTTCATTGATAACCCGTTTACTCAGGCGGGCCGAATCTATAAAACGGGGGATTTGGCACGTTATTTACCGGATGGCGTTTTGTTGTGCCTAGGACGAAGTGATACCCAAGTGAAAGTGCGTGGCTTCCGAGTAGAGCTGGGTGAAATTGAGGCGTTATTAAGCCTGCAAACCAGTGTAAAAGAAGCGGTTGTTGTGACTCGCCCAGACGCATCTGGCGAACTGCGTTTAGTGGCTTACGTGATCCCTGACAATGAGGATATTGCAGCGGATGAACTGCGAAATCAATTAAAGCAAGATATACCGGATTATATGGTGCCGGCTGCCTTTGTTAGCTTGACGGAGTTTCCACTCACACCGAATGAAAAAATAGACCGTAAAGCATTACCTGCACCTGAATTTCAAGTGCGTTCAAACGAAGATTATGTTGCACCTGAAACCGATGAACAGCAGCAAATGGCAGTGCTTTGGTCGGAGCTTTTGCAGCAAGCGCAAGTGGGTTTAACCGATCAATTTTTTGAGCTTGGTGGTCATTCATTACTGGCGACTCAATTGACGGCTAAAGTGAAGCAGATTTTTGATGTGGCATTACCACTTAGGGTTATTTTTGACCACCCAGTATTGGCCGATTTTTGCGCGCAATTGTCTGAGAAGGGGGTTGATGAATTACCATTAGTAGCTGTTGAACGAGAAGGTGCATTGCCTCTGTCGTATGCACAAGAGCGGTTATGGTTTGTGCAGCAATATGAGCAGTCGGCCATTTATAACATCCATTTTGCCGTTGAATTAACTGGCCAACTGAATGTTGAATGGTTACAAAACAGCTTTAAGGCCATCATTGAGCGGCATGAAGTGTTTCGCACTCAGTTTGGTAATGATGAGGGGGTTCCACAAGTCTTGGTGCAAGACACTGTTGAGTTGCCTTGGTTTAGCCTGGATTTAAGTGAATCTGAGCAGCCTCAAGTAGACGCTAATCAAGCCGTACTTGAAGATGCGAGAACCGCTTTCGATTTAAACTCAGAGCTTGCGTATCGCATTAGTTTAATTAAAGTCACTGCAACGTCACATATTCTGTCCATCAACCAGCATCATATTATTTCAGATGGCTGGTCTATTGGTTTGCTGGTTGCTGAAGTGGCGAGTTTGTACAAATCATTCAGTGAAGGCACCGCCGCTGAATTGCACACACTGCCCGTCCAGTATGTTGATTATTCTATTTGGCTGCGGAAATGGTTGGTTGGGGGCAGACTGCAGCAAGAGTTGGATTTTTGGACTGAGACCTTAAAAGACAGTCCGGCATTACTGAACTTACCGACAGACCGGCCAAGACCCGCACAGATGACCTTCAATGGGTGTCAGCACCGTTTTGACGTGCCGGCACAGCTGCAAGATAAAATTAGTGGGTTCTGTCAAGCACAAAATATTACGCCTTATATGCTGTTACTGGCTGCTTATAATGTCTTGCTGTCTAGGTATTCTGGGATGACCGATATGGTCATTGGTAGCCCAATTGCAGGGCGCCAACAAGAAGCCGTGCAAGCATTAATGGGCTATTTCGTTAATGGGGTGGTGATGCGAACGTCACTGGATAATAACCCAACGTTTGCCGAGTTGTTGTTACGCCAAAAAGACGTTGTTCTGCAAGCGCTTGCTCATCAAGATGTGCCGTTTGAACAAGTGATTGAAGCGTTAAGCCCTGAGCGTAACTTAAGCTATAGCCCCATTGTTCAAGTAGGCTTTGCTTTGCAAAATACGCCAATTGAAACGGTTACCTTAGCAGACTTAGTGTTATCACCGGTTGAGCTAGATGCAGGTGGTTCTAAATATGATATGACCTTGATGGTGTTAGAAGGGCAGAAAGGCTATAGCGGGTTATGGGAATACAATACCGATTTATTCGATGAACAGACCATTGCCACCATGGCACAAGCGTATTTGCACTTGCTGGATGCGGCCATAGAAACACCTGATTCTCATATTAACTGGTTAGCCGTTATGCCAGAAGCGCAACTGTGCGCTGAATTAGGCATTGATGAGACTGACTTTGACGCCATCTTACCGTTAACCGTCACGCAGCGTGATTTGTATCTAGATTCAAAAATGAATCCAGAAACCACCATGAACAGTTTGGGTTATGTGTTGCACATCCATCAAGAAACAGACCCTGATGTATGGCGACAATCGTTACAAAAATTAGCCGATGCACATCCAGTCTTGAGAACAACGTTACATGCTGTGAATAAACCGTATTTAGCACCGGTATATCAAGCGCACAAAAAAGACTACGAAGTCGATTTTACCTATATAGACTACTTAGAAGACCGATTAACCTCTAAGCAAGTTGACGATATGATTCATCAATTTGTGTATCAGCCGTATGCCATTGATGTTGACCCACTGCATAGAAATGCCTTACTTAAAATCAGCCAAGAGCATTATGTCTTTGTGATTTCATCACACCATTTATTAATGGATGGCACCTCAGGTACGTTGCATGCGCTAGAGCTGAATAAGGTCATGAGTAGCTTGCTCGCTAATGAAGACTATGAGCCACTGCCGAATGTTTTCCCAAGCTATGTCAAAAATAATATTGAAAGTTTTGATTTGCAGGACACAAAAACCTACTGGCGCGAAAAATCGGCCAGCGTGGAGCCATTATCGTTTCAATGGTTGCCGAATACCCAGCATGAAAAAGTGCATGTACAAGCCTCTATTGATAAAGAAAAATGGGCTGCGATTAAGAAGTATTGTCGCCGAAACCGGTTAACCCCATCGTTATTATTGAAGTCTCTCTATGCTTTATTATTAAAAGAATACTGCTTACCCGATTCAGACTACGGCTTTTATGAAATTGTCGGTGGCCGGGTTAAAGAGCACCTCAAAGGGATAGGCTGTTATTATCAGCAAACCCCGATTATTATTCCGAAAGACTTAGTCAATAGTGAGACTTTACTAACCGATTATTTCACTTTTATACGAGGCTATCAGCGGGCCTTGGGCGAGCATAAAAATTTCTCTGTATTTGAACAACGCCAGCTCATGCCATCGGATAAAATTAATTTCTTCTTCAACCTGTATGGGTTTGCAGCAGAGTTAGATTTCTTAGGTCAAAAAACAGAATTAGAACAACAAATTCCGTTATTTTTTGATGACCAAGTGCATCTCGTCATTAATGCCGGTTATGACGATGTGGTACTCAACCTGCATTACCATAGTGATTACTTTAATGACTTAGGCTTGCTAGATCGCCTGGTGCTTTTGACAGAACGCTGTTTAGATGGTGCGGAAAGGTTACATGATTTACCTTGGATTACACTTCAAGAACAAAGTGATCAAATCAATCATTTATACCCATACCAAGCATATCCGACGGCAGATACACTGGTGGATCGGTTTGAATCTAGTGTCAAGCGTTTCCCAGGTAACATTGCGGTTAGTGATGAATATGGCCAATTAACGTATGCCGAGCTGGAGCAACAGTCAAATCAACTCGCTCGCCTATTGGTTGAAAAAGGGGCAACAAATGATGTTTTGATCGGCTTGTATTGTAATCGTTCTATCAATATTGTTGTTGCCATTTTAGCGGTGCTCAAATCAGGTGCAGGCTACTTGCCATTAGACCCTAGTGCGCCTAATGATCGAATTGCATTTATTGTTGAAGATGCGAAAGCCGTATTCGTGATTACTGAGCAAGATTTACAAGATCAGCTGGCATCATCAGTGGACACTGTGTTGCTAGATGACGACCGTTTAAGCGGGTTATCAACAGAACCGCTCTATCTGTTAATTCAACCAGAACACCTCGCGTATGTGATTTACACCTCAGGCTCCACTGGCAAACCGAAAGGTGTTCAAATTGAGCACCAACAAGCTGTTCGCTTAATGGATGCGACGCATGAGTGGTATGAGTTTGATGAGACTGACGTATGGACGTTGTTCCATTCGTATGCGTTTGATTTTTCAGTTTGGGAAATATGGGGTGGCTTATTCTATGGCGGTGAAGTGGTTGTGGTGCCTTACCTTATTAGTCGTGAGCCGGAGGCATTTTATCAGTTATTGGTGGATAAAAAAGTCACCGTGCTCAACCAGACTCCATCAGCATTTTACCAACTAATCCGAGCTGAGCAGCACCTGCTGAGCAATTGTGATACTGAGAACGCGGTGGCTTTACGCTATGTTATCTTCGGTGGTGAAGCGCTGGACTTTAAACAGCTTGACAGCTGGTTTGATGTGCATGGTGATCAGTTCCCAACCTTAGTGAATATGTATGGTATTACTGAAACTACTGTACATGTGACCTATCGTGTTGTTACCGCAGAAGATGTGGCGCTGGCAAAACAAGGGGCTGCTGTCAGCAGTATTATTGGGGTGCCAATTCCTGATTTACAAGTGTATATCGTCAATAGTGATTTGCAATTAGTGCCTATCGGCATTCCTGGTGAGTTGTGTGTTGGCGGGGCAGGTCTGGCACGGGGCTATTTATACCGCCCTGAGCTTACCGCTGAGAAATTTGTTGAGAACCCGTTTACTGACGGTAAATTATATCGTTCGGGTGATTTAGCGAGGCATTTACCAGATGGTGGTATTGAGTATTTAGGTCGAATAGATTCTCAAGTCAAGATTCGTGGTTTCCGGATAGAGTTAGGTGAAATTGAATCTGTTATTGCTGAGATTGCAGGCGTTGAAGAAGTTGTCGTTATTGTCCGAGAGGATATTCCGGGTGATCAACGGTTAACCGCTTATTTGGTTGCCAATCATGATGCGGATATTGAACAAATAAAAACCATTGCAGGCGATAAGTTACCTGCGTATATGGTGCCTTCATCCATTTTACAACTGCCTGTTTTACCGCTTACGGGTAATGGTAAAGTGGATCGAAAAGCATTACCAAAACCAGATTCAGCCAGTCATGATCAATATGTAGCGGCCGAAAATGAGCTGCAAGCTCAGTTGTGTCAAATGTGGTCGCAGTTATTATCGGTCAGTAAAGTGGGCATTGAAGATAATTTCTTTGCGTTAGGTGGCCATTCATTATTGGCGACGCAACTGATCGCTTCCATTAGAACGCAGTTCAAAGTAGATATACCACTTAAAGTCTTATTCGAGTCGACCACGGTTAAAGCTTTAGCATTAGCGGTGGCCAAATATCAAAACGATACTCAAGATATACCTGAAATTGTACCGTTAGCTGAAGGGGTGGATGCGCCACTATCTTTCTCTCAAGAGCGATTGTGGTTTATTGATCAATTAGAGCCCAATAGCTCAGCTTATAATATTCCCGCTGCCGTCATGCTCAAAGGGGATGTCAATATTGCGGCCATTGAGCGGGCATTAAATACAATTGTGGCTCGTCATGACGTGTTACGTACCACGTTTACCACACTGGATGGGGTGCCGATTCAGCGGGTACAAACAACGCTAGATATTCCTTTTGTTAGTGTGAATGTGGAAGGTGATGCCGCTCAGTTCTATCAGTCTCAGGTCATCTCTGCAGCGAGTAAACCGTTCTCACTCACACAAGGGCCTTTGATTCGTGCTTTTGTCTGTTCAGGTGAGGATGAAGTCTTATTACTAGTTACCATGCATCACAGTGTGTCAGATGGTTGGTCTGTTGGTGTGCTCGTTAGAGAATTGATAGAGTATTACAGTGCAGATGTACAAGGCATACCAAGTGTGCCACCCGCATTAGATATCCAATTTAAAGATTTTGCACATTGGCAACGAGCGTGGTTACAAGGGGAGGTGCTTGCTGAGCAGATACAATATTGGACGCAAAAGCTCGCCGATGTGCCTGCGCTAGAACTGAATACTGATTTCCCAAGACCAGTTAATCAAACGTTTAATGGGGCTGAGCAAGCGATTGTACTGCCAGAATCATTATCCGCTGGGCTAAAACAATTGGCTGTGGATAACGACTGCACGCTGTTTATTACCTTAATGGCCGCATTCCAAATTTTATTGCATCGATATAGCGACCAAGACCAATTTGCTGTTGGCACACCCATAGCGGGTCGGCATTATCCTGAAGTGGCACCTTTAATCGGTTTCTTTGTTAATACTCAAGCGATCAGTGCGGATTTTACGGCTAACCCCAGTGTTAGCGAATTACTACAGCAGTTAAAACAGGACTCAGTAGACGCTTACCAGTACCAGGATTTACCGTTTGATAAATTAGTCGATGTGTTAAATGTGCCACGTAATATGGCGCGGTCGCCGGTCTTCCAAGTGATGTTTTCAATGCAAAATTTAGGTGATGAACGCGTTGAGTTACCGAATATTGTGGTAGAACCGTATGACTTAGACATGGGAATTGCTAAGTTTGAGTTGGTCTTGAATCTTGTTGAAAGTGATGACCAGATCACGGGGAGTTTACAGTACAACACTGATTTATTTGCGGCATCGACCATTGTCAATATGGTTGAACACTTGCAAAATATAGTGCAGGCGATGGTGGATAACGCAGCAGGTTCTATTGGCCAAATCAACATGCTCAGTGAGTCGGCTTTAGCGGCATTAACCACAGACTACAATGCGACTGAAAAGCAACCCGATGCACCCTACACAGCAGTGCACCAAGGTTTTGAGCAGCAAGTCGAAAAAACACCTGATCATATTGCAACCGCTTATCAGAATACGAAACTGAGCTATCAACAGCTTAATGAGCGTGCCAATCAATTAGCGCATAAGCTCATTAAGGACGGATTAAACCCTGAGCAAGCGGTGGCCATTTGTCTGCCTCCTTCAACCAATGTGTTGGTTGCGATATTGGCGGTATTAAAAGCAGGTGGTTGTTATGTGCCGATTGACCCTAATTATCCACAATCCCGAATTGAGTATATTTTAGATAATGCGGCGATAAAAACAGTATTAAGTGACCAATCTGTTATTGATAAGCTGGATAAAACAACTGCTTGGTTAGCAATAGATGGTTTAACCGATATTGCCGAGTTCTCTGTTGAGAACCCCAATTTGGTGTTTACCGGGTCTGAATTGATTTATCAGATCTTTACCTCAGGTTCTACTGGCAAGCCAAAAGGGGTTGGTGTAGAGCATGCGGGCGCTGTGAATTTATTACACTGGTATTGTCATGAGTTTGCCTTTACCGATACCGACAGTACGTTAATCATCAGTGCGCTTGGTTTTGATTTAACTCAAAAGAACTTGTTTGCGTTACTGTGGTGTGGCGGTTGTGTTTGCTTTACGGATACAGAGTTCTACGACCCAGAGCAAATCACTCAAGCCATTGAATTGCATAGCGTCACACGAATTAATAGTGCGCCAAGTGCTTTTTACCCCCTCGTCGAGCCAATGTATTGGCCTCGAATGGCCACTGTGAAAACGGTCTTTTTAGGGGGGGAGTCTATTCAGCTAAACCAACTTAAGCCTTGGTTAGCACAGCAATCCGTATCCCTCGTGAATACCTATGGTCCGACCGAGTGTACGGATATCGCAGCATTTTATGTGTTGACTGACAACGAGTTGGCAGCAACCGGGCCGATCCCAATTGGTTTGCCCAATGATAATGTTCAGTTGTATGTGTTGGATCAATATTTAAATCCTGTACCCATGGGTGTTGTGGGTGAGTTGGTGATTGCAGGTCTCGGTGTTGGGCGTGGTTATTTAGGGGATGCTGCTGCCACTGCTGAAAGCTTCATTGAGAACCACATTACCGGCCACGGTAAGATGTATAAAACAGGTGACCGGGTACTACAAAACCAACGTGGGGAGATGTTGTTTGTTGGTCGGGCAGATCATCAAGTTAAGCTGCGTGGTTTGCGTATTGAATTAGGTGAAATTGAATCCGTTATTGGCCAAATTGAGGGTGTGAGTGAATGTTTGGTGCTGATTAGGGATGAGCAAATTATTGCTTATACCGTGGGCACGGCAGAAGAGAACGAGATTAATCTGAGTGTTGCCAAGCAACTGCCTGATTATATGGTGCCAAGCCATTGTGTTGCGTTGGAACAGTTTCCATTAACGCCGAATGGAAAAGTAGATCGGTCAAAACTACCCAACCCATCAGCGCTAGTACAAGCGCACAATTTTGTTGCGCCTCAAAGCCATTCAGAGCAATTGCTCGCGAGCCTGTGGGGTGAATTGTTAAAACATGAGCGGATTGGCGTTAACGATGATTTCTTCCAGCTTGGAGGGCATTCATTATTAGTGACACGGATGATTGCATTATTACGTGAGCGATTTAATGTCGAACTCAGTGTTCGCCAAGTGTTTGAAAAACCAACCATCCAACAGTTGGCGCATGAGCTTGATTTGGCTTTGGCAAAAGTAGACCAAGTACCCATGCCTGTACTTGAAAGGCAAACATTACCGAGTAATATACCGCTGTCATTTGCTCAAGAACGACTTTTGTTCTTAGACCAGCTACAGCCGGGTAATGCGGTTTATAATATGCCTGCTGCCATCCGCTTAACGGGTAAGTTAGACATTGTCTCGTTAGAAAAATCAGTCAATTTTGTCATTAAACGCCATGATGCGTTGAGAACGCGTTTTGCGACGGTTGACAGCCAATCCGTGCAAATCATTGATGACTATAAGTCTCAAACCATTCCGGTTGAAGATATCTCCGATCAGCCTGACTATTTAAAAGAGCAACAACTTAAAAACATTACTGAGCAATATGCCGCTTTAAGTTTTGATTTGACCAAAGGCCCATTGTTACGGGCAAAACTGGTGATGCTGTCAGAACAAGAGCACGTGGTTATGTTGACCATGCACCACATTGTGTCTGATGGTTGGTCGGTGAATGTTTTGGTTCAAGAGGTCAGCCATGCTTACCAAGCGTATTCACAGCAACAATCACCGATGTTGCCTGAGTTGTCCGTACAGTATGTTGACTATGCAATATGGCAACGAGACTGGTTAAGTGATGATGTACTTGCGGGTATGTTGCAGTTTTGGCGAGAGACTTTAGACGGGGCACCAGAGAAGCTGACCTTACCAACTGATCGGCCAAGACCCGATATTCAAACCTATATTGGTCGGCGTTATCGGTTGCAGTTGCCTGATGAACTTTCACAGCAGGTTAAAGCAAACGCACAAGACAATGGTGTCACCCTGTATATGTATCTATTGGCGGCATATCAGATCTTATTGAGCCGATATGCAGGTCAAGAGACGGTTGTGGTTGGCTCCCCGGTTGCAGGTCGTAGTCATGCATCATTAGAGCCATTGATCGGTATGTTTGTGAATGTGGTGTTGATGCGAGCAGATTTGGCAGGCAACCCAACCTTATCTGAATTTTTACAACTTGTTCGGACGCGTGCACTGGCCGCTTACGGTCATCAAGATATCCCTATTGAGATGATTATGAACGATTTGGTCAAAGATCGTTCAATGTCATACCCGCCATTAGCACAAGTGGGCTTCACGTTAGAAACTTCTGTGGATACCGAGTTTGAACTGGCTGGGTTGTCTTTTGAGATGGTAGAAAGTGAGTTGGCTACAGCCAAGTTCGATATGATTTTATCTGTATCTGAGTATGGTGAACAGCTTAATGCTTTGGTTGAATTTAATACGGATTTATTCGATGTTGAAACCATTGAAGTGATGATGCAGCACTATCAGTTTGTATTAGAGCAAATGGTCGGTAATATTGAGCAACCTCTGAATACAATTTCTTTGCTGAACGAACACTCCTTACATGAAGTGCTTGGTCTTAATCAAGAAGATTATTTGGGTGTTTATCCGCTGACGCCAACACAGCGGGATCTGTATATTCATACGGTTGTGAATCCAGAGACCACGCGTAACTGCCTTGGTCTTGCGGTGAAATTACAGGGTGAATTTAGTGCCAGTGTGTGGCAACGCGCTTGCCAGATGGTAGTGGATAATAATCCTATTTTAAGTGCACGCTTGCTACGCTGTGATCAGCCTTATGCTGAGCCTGTTTATCAATGTATTCCTAAGCAACGCTCTATTGAGTTTGAGGTGATTGAGTTACCGGCAGGTGATGCTTCACACGCTCAAGCCAATAAAATGATTGAGGCATTTACTTATCGTGCTTATGAGCTTGATAAAGAGACACTGATTAAGTTTTATGTGATCGCAATAGGGGACGATGAGTATTATTTATTGCAAGCGGCACAACATATTATTCTAGATGGTGTGGGCATGACCCATGTCTGTTCAGAAATTTGTGCTCAATACACGGCGTTGTCTGAGGGCTGTGAATTACCGTTGTCAGCAACCTCTTTCTTTGATTATGTAACCGTTGCGGCCGACGATGTGGATAAAATTCAAGCCATCGATTTTTGGCAGCAGCAGAAACAAACGATAGAGCGCTTAGATTTTCCAACCAGTACGGCTGTATCGGAGTATCAAGCATCTGATCTGGTTATTGAAGGTGCTTTATTTAAAGACATTAAGCGATTTTGTCGTAAAAACAGAATGACACCAACCATGTTCTTCCGATCATTGTATGCACTGTCACTGGCCGTTTTTTGTCGGAGTGAAGACGATTTTGTCATCACAGAAGTGCTTTCTGGAAGGCCTCGTGGTCACTTAGCGACTGCGGGTTGTTATTATCAGCAAATGCCTGTGTTGTTTAGCAAAGCCATGTTTGATGGCAGCTTAAATTTAACGGAATTATTTGATCAAGTTCGTCAGCTACAAAAAATGGATAAAAAGCGCGGTCATCTGTCCGTCATGGTACAGCAACAGCTATTGCCTGCTGCTCGAACGACCTTTCTTTATAACTTTTACCATTTTGCAGCAACAATGCCTTTCTTAGGTCAGGATCAGGCACTGCAACAGTACTCTCCCCCTGTTGCTGAAGACCAAGTACAAATGATTGTGAAGGTTATGGATGCAGGTTGGCAATTGAATTTATTGTCATTCTCGGATCATTTTGAACAATTAGATTTACTAGAGCGGATTAAGTTTGTTGCCCAACAAATTGTAAGCGGCACCGAACAAGTGTCGGCACTAAACTGGTTAACAGAATCAGAGTTGGCACAAGCACAAATTGCTTCTCAGCAAGTGGTTAGTCAATTAGATGAATATGAATCGGTAGATGACCAATTCTTAGCGCATGTGAAACGGTCTCCGAATGCAGTGGCCCTCATTGCCGGTAATGAGCAGGTGAGTTACCAAGTATTAAATGATCGTATGAATGAAATTGCTCATACGATTATGGCATTAGACAGCACGCCAGAGTGGATTGGTGTGTGTTGTCACCGGTCGGTTGATATGATTGCTAGCATCTTTGCCACCCTGAGAGTTGGAGCCGCTTATATCCCATTAGACCCTGACTACCCAGAAGAGCGTTTGTCCTATATTTTGGCCGATGCCAATGTCTCGATTGTGTTAACGCAAGCCCGTATTGCTAAAGACATCTCTTTTGCAGATCAACAGGTCATCATTGTCGAAGAGGCAGCGGTAAATACCACGGAACCTGTGGTTGTGGATTCTGCACAGAAGAATGCGTTGATCTATGCGATTTATACATCAGGTTCTACAGGGAAGCCGAAAGGTGCCAGTGTGTATCAACACAGCTTTTCTAACTTAATTGCCTGGTATGCCGATGCCTTGGATATGAATGGCAGTAGCCGCTCTATCTTGATTAGTTCGATTGGTTTCGATTTAACGCAGAAAAATATATTCGCTAACCTTTGCCACGGTGGTAGCTTGGTATTACCTGAGCTGTCCCATTATGAGCCAGAGCTTGTTGCAGATTTGATTCTGCAACACCAAGTTCAGTCGGTTAACTGTGCGCCGAGTATGTTGTATCCGTTAGCTGAAACATATTCAGAGAAGTTATCCAGTCTACGTTATGCCGTGCTTGGTGGTGAAGCGATCCAAATGCCTCGGTTGTTGAGTTGGTTACAACAAGAAGGCTGTGTCGCTCAAATTGTGAATAGTTATGGCCCAACAGAGTGTACCGATGTTGTTGCTGCATTCACGGTTACAGCACCGCAAGCGTATGAGCAGGCATCACCGCCTATCGGTAGTGCCATTGCCAATGTGTCGTTATATGTCTTGAATGCAGAGCAACAATTAGTGCCTGATGGGGTCTGTGGTGAGATCGTCATCGCAGGTGTTTGTGTGGGTGCCGGTTACATGGGGCAACCAGAGCTGACTGAACAGAGCTTTATCAGTTTACCATTTGCGCCAAGTATCCGTGCTTACCGAACCGGTGACTTAGGTCGCAGGTTAGCGGATGGCACTATAGAATATATGGGCAGGCTCGATTTCCAGGTGAAGTTGCGTGGTTTGCGTATCGAGCTTGGTGAAATTGAAGTGGCACTAAGTCAGCTGGAAAGCGTGGCGGATACCACGGTCTTAGTCAAACACGATCAGCTTGTGGCGTATGTGGTTTCCGATGACTTTGATCCGGCACAAGCGCGTCAGTCTCTGCTTAAAGTATTGCCTGATTATATGGTGCCTATGCAGTATGTGGCGCTCTCAGATATGCCACTTAATGCACACGGGAAAGTAGACCGTAAAGCGTTACCAGAACCCGGTCTTGATCGGGATGCGATTTATGTCGCACCACGCAACAGTATTGAACAAACAGTGTGTGATGTGTGGGCTGAAGCGTTGAACATTGAGCGAGTCGGTGTCAATGATCACTTCTTTGTTTTAGGTGGCCATTCATTGATGGCAACCCAAGTGGTGTCAAAATTATCTAAACAATATCAAGTTCAAATTCCATTAAGAACGTTGTTTGAGTCTGAAACAGCCGGCGGATTTGCCCAAGCAATTGATGTGGTTTTGAGAACAGAAAAAACCTTACAAGCACCAGCAATTACCGCCGTTTCTCGTGATGTAGCGATCCCGCTGTCATTTGCACAAGAGCGTTTGTGGTTCTTAGATCAATTAGAACCTGGAAATGTCGCTTATAGCGTGCCTGCTGCTGTTAAAGTGGAAGGCGTTTTGCAAAGAGAGGCCTTTGAACACGCGATTGCTGCCATTATCATGCGTCATGAAATATTGCGAACGACGTTTTCTGTTGAGCCTAACCAGCCGCCAGTACAAAAAATTCACGCCGAGATGTCGGTGCCATTAACTGTCATCACCAAAGATATTAGCTCCGATAAAACCATTGAAGAGCTGGTTAGGCATGAGGTTGAAAAGCCCTTTGACTTAACTCAGTTGCCATTATTTAACGTCACCTTAGTGGAGACGGATGATGATGTGCATGTGTTGATCATCAATATGCACCACATTATCTCAGATGGTTGGTCCAGCCATGTGTTTATTAAAGAGCTTGGGTATTTTTACCAAGCGGTGATTCACAACCATGAAACCTCTATGCCACCGTTATCCATTCAATATGGTGATTATGCATATTGGCAAAAGAACTGGCTGGTCGGTGACGTGCTTGAGCAACAGTTATCGTATTGGTCTGAGCAGCTTGCTGATGCTGAGATATTAGATTTACCAACAGATCGTCCTAGGCAACAAGTGATGCGTTATCGAGGCCAAACATGCCACGATAAAGTGGAATTAAGCTTGGTGAATAAACTGAAAACGATTGGCCAGAATGAAGGTGCAACGCTGTTTATGACCTTATTGTCATCGCTGCAAGTGTTGTTGTCACGATACTCGGGTCAAAAAGATATTTGTATTGGTACACCGGTTGCGGGTCGACAGACCGATACCGAAGCATTGATTGGTATGTTTGTGAATACCGTTGTACTCCGTGGTGACTTAACGGGTAATCCTGGGTTCTCAGAGTTGTTACGTAATGCTCGGGAAGTAACGCTAGATGCATTTGCCCATCAAGATGCCCCCTTTGAAAAACTCGTGGACGACATTCAGCCCGAACGTCGGCAGAATGTGTCTCCGTTATTTCAAGTGATGTTAGTGTTACAAAACATGCCTGAGATGAATATGGAGCAGGGTGATTTTACCTTTTCACCAATTGAAGCGGATACTAAAACGGCCAAATTTTATTTGACCATCATGATCAATGAAACGCCAGATGGCTTAGTGTTCCATTGGGAATATAATACCGATTTATTTGATCAATCCAGCATCGAGAATATGGTTGGTCATTATCATAATTTATTGTCTGGCATGGTCGCCGATCCTGAGCAGCCTGTTTCTACTTTACCGATGTTAAGTGAGACAGAGTGGACCTTAATGGTTGATCAGTGGAACGAAACAGAAGTGGTTTATCCAAGCCATTTTGCTGTTCACCAAATGCTAGAAAAACAGGTGTTTGCATCCCCTTATTCACCTGCAGTGACGTTGAATAATCAATCATTGACCTATACCGAGCTGAATAGCCGGGCAAACCAGTTAGCGCATCATTTACAACGACTGGGTGTTAATGGGGGTTCTAATGTGGCGATCTGCATGTCACCTTCATTAGAAATGGTGATCTCCATTTATGCTGTATTGAAGGCGGGAGCCGCTTACGTCCCTGTTGATCCCACGTATCCTGAAAAACGGATTGGTTACATTATTGGAGACAGCGAGTCTGCCATATTGCTGACCCAAGAGTCGCAGCTGGATAACATTCCCATGAGTTTGCCTTGCAGACTGTTATGTGTCGATACCGATTGGATGGGCATTTCCATTGAGCCTTCGGTTAACTTAGTGAGCCAAGTCGGAGCAAGTCAGCCTGCGTATATTATTTATACCTCAGGCAGTACTGGTAAGCCTAAGATGGTGGAAGTCACGCATCGTAGCTTGTCGAATTTGATTCATTGGTATACCAAAACGTGTGATTTAAATGCCGATGATCATGTGCTATTAGCAAGTTCATTTTGCTTTGATTTAAGCCAGAAGAACTTCTTTGCGACGTTCTCTGTTGGTGCAAACTTGGTTCTGCTGGGTAATGGTGATGATTTATGCCCAAGTGATGAGTGTGCCGGTGTGTTTAAGCATTGGCAAGAACGTATCAATCAATTGGATGTGTTGGATTACCCTGCACTTACCGCAGAGCGTAACTATCGTCAGCAGCACCAAGTAGCGGTTAGCGCTGAGCATGCACTAGACATTAAAGAATTTTGTAGCTTAAATGACCTTTTTCCAGATGATTACTTTAAGAGTATTTATGCGTATCTGATCAGCC
The DNA here is from genome assembly GCA_018672285.1 of Methylococcales bacterium. Lineage (GTDB taxonomy): Bacteria > Pseudomonadota > Gammaproteobacteria > JABHGC01 > JABHGC01 > JABHGC01. The sequence goes on along the minus strand of JABHGC010000225.1, from coordinate 9,501 downwards.
AATATTGCCGGCCAGAAGCAGATTTTGTGATTCATGAGCAGTTAGATGCAAGGGCTTTAGGGGTTGTTTCATCTTCTAGTAACAACCGGGATTGTTTGCCAACCTTAGTACCGGTTGAAAAGCTGGGTCAGCAATCGGGTGTTTTAGAGTTGCTTCAGTATTTTGCCCGTTATCGTCACGATATTGTCTCGAATGAACCTTTACTTGAGTTCTTGCAAAGTAGTGTGTTGCAAAGTGGTCGATTAACCTTCCACTATCACTTTTTAAGTGTGTCAAATGACTATGAGTTTTTTGATGCGGGGGTTGTTTCAACTCAGCAAACATTAGCCGATGAAGATCAGGTTTTACTGTATATCGAGAAAGATGAGTCATCGCTCACCTTGAATTTACATTACCACCCAAGGGTCTTCTCGCAATTTCAATTCTTAGAACAAGTGGTGGCACTCTCTGAACAAATTATTCAAGGGGGCAAACAATTAGGCCAACTTCGTTTAATGTCGGCGTTACAGCTTGATGATTACTTGAATCTTGTGTCTAAGCAGCAGAAATTTGAGTCAGTTGCTACTCTAGCGAGCCAGTTTGAAGCTGCCGCTGAGGCTTTCCCAAGCCATGTTGCCGTTAGGTATGAGCACAACCATATTACGTATTATGACTTGAATGAGCGCGCAAATCAGTTGGCTCGGTATTTGGTTAATGAAGGGGTGAGCTGCAATCAACTGGTTGCGCTTTATTTAGACCGTTCCGTGGATATGGTTGTGTGTATTTTGGCGGTGTTAAAAGCAGGGGCCGCATACCTGCCATTAGACCCTGGTGCCCCACAAGACCGAGTCTCCTTTATTGTTAAAGATGCCGCTGCCGTATTATTGATCACACATTCAAACTTGGCCGCTCAAATTCAAGGCGGCATTGATTCGGTTTTTGTTTTAGACCAAGAGCGGGAAGCACTATTAGAATATGACAAAGAGAACCTGAATATTGCGGTTAAACCTGAACACTTAGCGTATGTCATCTATACCTCAGGTTCGACTGGAAAACCGAAGGGGGTGATGATTAATCATCAGAATGTGGTCAGGCTCATGGCTGCAACTCAAGCATGGTTCAAGTTTGATGAACATGACGTTTGGACCTTGTTCCACTCTTATGCGTTTGATTTTTCTGTTTGGGAAATATGGGGCGCATTATTCTACGGTGGCTCAATTGTGGTTGTGCCTTATTTAACCGCTCGCGAACCGAATGTGTTCTACCAGATGTTGATAGACCAGAAGGTCACTGTTTTAAACCAGACCCCGTCAGCATTTTATCAGTTGATTCGTGCTGAAGAATATCACTTGAATATCAACCCGGATATTGCCCAACAACTGCAATTACGTCAGGTTATTTTCGGTGGTGAAGCACTAGATTTACGTAATTTAGCGCCGTGGGTGAAACGCCATGGTGATGCCAGCCCTGAATTGGTGAACATGTATGGTATTACTGAGACGACCGTTCATGTGACCTATCGCCGCATTAAAATTGATGATGTGAGCTCTGCCGTTAGAGGCCAGGGGATGAACAGTATCATTGGACTGCCAATTCCTGATCTGCAGTTGTATGTGCTAGATGAAAATCTTAACCCTGTGCCTGAAGGGGTGCCTGGTGAGCTGTGTATCGCGGGTGCGGGTTTATCTGATGGTTATTTAGAAAGACCAGAGCTGACGGCTGAACGTTTCATTGAGCATCCTTTTGCAGACGGTAAATTATACCGCTCGGGTGATTTGGCCAGAATCTTAGAAAGTGGTGAGCTGGAGTACATCCGCCGGATTGACTCACAAGTGCAATTACGTGGTTTTAGAATCGAGCTGGGTGAAATTGAGAGTGTGGTTGGGCTATACCCTGGTATTCGAGAGAATGTGGCGATCATTCGTGAAGATGTCGAGGGTGATCAACGTTTAGTGGTGTATTTGGTCAGTGATTCTGTGGTGCGCGTAGAAGACTTACGGGCGATATCAGAGCAACAATTACCGAGCTATATGGTGCCTTCTGCCTTTGTCGTTATGGAGTCATTGCCTTTAACGGCCAATGGTAAAGTCGATTTTAAAGCATTACCAAAACCTGGTGAGCAGTCTAAAGAGAAACACTCATTACAAGAAATTGCGAAAGCGAAGAGTGTGTTGCAACTTATCAGCCAACACAATGTCACGATTTTAAATATTACACCGAGCAGTTTTTACTCAATGGTCGATGAGCACATTGTGACGACAGCAGAAATGGCACAATTGGCCTCATTACGCTGTTTAGTCCTCGGTGGTGAGCCTGTGTATTTGGCGAAGATGATTCCATGGTTAGAAGGGAATGCAAACCAAACCCAAATCATCAATACCTATGGGCCTGCAGAGTGTGCAGATATTGCCACTGCATTTGTTATTGATAACCCATTTGAATACTTACACCACCCTGTCCCAATAGGTAAACCAATCGCCAACGTGATGGTCTACCTGTTGGATAAAGGGTTAAACCCTGTGCCACCAGGCGTGGTTGGGGAGATCTACATTGGCGGTACCGGTGTTGGTGCAGGGTACCCGAATGATGCGGAGCTTACGGCCAATAAATTCATTGCCGATCCGTTCTCAGATCAAGGTTTACTGTATAAAACAGGAGATTTAGCACGGTTCTTACCCTCTGGTGATTTAATGTTCCTTGGTCGTAAAGGGACTCAAGTCAGATTGAAAGGGCTTAGAACAGAGCTTTCTGAGATTGAGGCCGTATTACTAGAGCAGCCCGTTGTGAAGCATGCCATTACGGCCATAATGGATGATGTGTTGATCGCGTATGTTGTGCCAGAGAGTGACGACTGGGAAAGCCGAAAAGTTCAAGGCCAGTTAAAATTATTTTTACCCGATTACATGGTGCCAACGGTCTTTATTGAGCTTGAGCGTATACCGTTATTAGCGAATGGAAAAATTAATCGAAAGGCATTACCAGAGCCCAATCAAGAGTTAACAGCCATTGCTAATGTGGTTATGCCACGTAACTCTGTTGAGCACAGCCTTGCTGAGTTGTGGCGTGAATTATTGGGTGCCGATGTTGTCGGTGTGATGGATAACTTCTTTGAATTAGGTGGCCACTCATTGTTAGCCACGCAGATGATCAGTCAAATTAGAGAGCGTTTTGGGGTAGAGCTACCACTGCGTACTTTATTTAATGAGCCGACCATCGCGCAAATTGCCTTGGCGGTAGAGCAAGCGCTGAAACAAACTCAAAGTGTCGGTTTACCAGCCATAGAACAAGCACAAGATTTAACCCAAGTGCCACTCTCATTTTCCCAAGAGCGACTATGGTTTATCGATCAATTAGAAGAGGGTAGCCAGGCTTATATCATTCCTGCGGTGCTTAAGATTAGTGGCGGAGTCAATGTTGAGGCTTTAGAGCAAGCACTGAGTTATTTAGTTGAGCGCCATGTGAGTTTACGAACGGTGTTTCATGTTGAAGACAATGTCCCTAGACAAATCTTGTTAGACAACATTGAATTGCCTTTAAGTGTGAATACCGAGTTTGCCGATAGTAAGCCAAGTACCGAGGCGATATTAACTTGGTCAACGGACGTACTGAAGCAACCATTTGTATTAGACCAAGCGCCGTTGTTCAGGGTGGCTGTTATGGTCGCCGATGGCATGAGTGTGTTGGTGGTTGCCATGCATCACATCATCTCTGATGGTTGGTCAATGGAGGTGTTCTTTAAGGAAATCGTCACCTTATATACCCAGGCCATACAAGGTCAAGAATTGGCACTGATGCCAATGCCGATCCAATACCATGATTTTGCCATTTGGCAAAGAGCACACTTACAAGGTGATGTGCTATTAGCACAAGAGCGGTATTGGGCGAAGAAACTCCACAATATTGCGCCACTGCAATTGCCAACGGATTTTCCTGCACCGAAACGTTTAGGGTATGCCGGGCACACGTTGAGTTCACAGTTGTCTAGTCGTATTTCGACCATGATTAATGAAACCGCTGTTAAAGAAGGTGTGACAACCTTCATGTTATTTATGGCAGCGTATCAAGTGCTACTTTATCGCTACAGTAATCAAGAAGATATTTGTGTTGGTAGCCCCATTGCAGGTAGAACTAAAGGGGAGCTTGAACCCTTAATCGGTTTCTTTGTGAATACGTTAGTGGTTAGAGGTAAGGTTTCGTGCAACTTAACGTTCAAAGACTTGCTGTTACAGCTTAAAGAAACGTCATTAGAAGCATTTGCTAACCAAGATGTGCCGTTTGAGCGTTTAGTGAGCTTACTAGAGCCTGAGCGTAGGCAAGATATTTCTCCTTTATTTCAAGTGATGTTGGTATTACAAAATGCCTCTCAGCAGGCAATAGGTAGTGACCAATCTATTGCCATTGAGCCGGTTCAATTTGATAACCCGTACGCTAAGTTTGACATCACGTTATCGATTCAAGAGACAGAGGCTGGCTTCTTATGTGACTGGGAATATAAAACAGGACTGTTTGAACAATCCACCATTGAACAAATGTTCTCGCACTTTGAAATGATTTTGTTTGCGCTCTGTGAAGATACCAATTCTTTCGTCATGCAAACAGGTTACGGTAAGCAAGAGCTGTATAGTACTGATGAACTGTGCTCTGCTATGAGTTTAGCGCCAGTAGATTATGATGAAATTCTACCGTTATTACCAAGCCAGCAAGAAACCTATACCAACCTCATTATCCCGGGTGCTACGCATTATCGTGCTCTGGTGGTGTCAGCCAATACGTCTAGAGCGTTTGACTATGATGTGCTGCAACAAGTTGTCTCCGATGTTGTTGCAGAGCAGGTTGCGTTAAGAATTGATGTTAAAGTGTGTGATTTGATGGGCGCTTGCCCTGTGTATCAGTGTGTTAGAACTGAGCGTGATGTCGAAATACAAACACTGTCAGAGGTTGAGGCAGATTTATTGTATGAGTTGCCTGTTGATCAAACTTTGGCGATTGCGATTATTGATAACCCAGAAGGCAGTCAGCTTCACATTGCTTTAAACCCTGTGGTCATGGACGAGCAAGCCGCGTACGAGTTAATTGCAAGACTCTTTTTACAGTATCAGCAAAGTATTGACGGGCTACCTTGTAGTCGGCAGTCATCAAACTATGCCTACTATGTGAAGCAAATCCGTTGTAATTACAACACACTAGAGCGAGATACATACTGGCGTGATGCGTTTAAATCTGTTGAACCGCTGTCATTCCATTTACCCAGTGTGACTTCAACGGGTGCCCATAAAGAAAGTATGATCATTGATTTTGATCACGCGCACCAAATTCGAAGTTATTGTAAGCAGCATCAAATGACCTTAAAGTCTTATTTTGCCGCTTTATTTTCTGTCATTATCCAAAACTATTGCCAACCATCTGCAGATTATGTGATTCACCAAGTCAATACTGAGCGCCCGATTGGGTTTGAGCATGACTTTGCACGCTTTAGCTGTGTTGTGCCATTGGTATTTGCAAAATCTAGTTTGTCAGAAGACGTGCCTTTTGAGTCTTTTGTTCGAATGGTTCAAGCAACACAAAAAGAGATTATTGAGCAGTCAAAGGTGACTCGTCAGTTTATTCAGACGCTACTGCCGCAAGGGCAGGTAGACTTCTTGTATCAGTATCACCACCTATCCAAAGAAGGTGATTTTGATAATATGGTATTGTTGTCAGGTGATACTCAAGATACCTTAGAAGATAATCAAGCACGGTTACGCGTGGTCGTTAAAGGCACGAGCATTCAGGTTGATTTTCAATGTCATGACTCGTCTTTTGTCAGTCACGATTTGACTGAACGTTTCGAAGCGTTGTCGCAGCAATGCGTCACAGAGGCAAGAATGCTATCAGAGCTTGATTTGACCTTGCCTGAGGAACAGACGTTATTTCAAGACTTAATTCAAGTAACTGATCATACCTCAGCAGACATGGTTTGGCAGGTAATAGACCAGCAATGTGAAAAAACACCTGAGGCGATTGCACTGCAGGATGGGGCTTGCACTATAACGTATGCTGAGCTGCAGCAATTGAGTAATCAAATGGCCAATCACCTGTATGATTTAGGTTATGCCAGGAGCAATATTGGGCTGTGTTTGGATTACTCGGTAGATGTGGTGATTGCCATGTTAGCCATTATGAAAGCAGGGGCGACTTATGTACCCATTGACCCAAGTTACCCTGAAGACAGAATTGCCTTCATAGTGAGCGATGCTTGTTTGTCTGTGGTCTTGAGTGAATCTGCACATAGTGCAAAACTGGCAGAGCATGGTGTTACAGTGGATGTGAAATCTGATGCATGGCTTCAGCAGTGCGGGGCTTGTGCAAGTACGTTAAATCACGTAGTGGTACAAAACGAAATTTACATGATCTACACCTCAGGTTCGACAGGTCAACCGAAAGCGGCTGTGCTGTACCATGAGGGTTTTAGTCACTTGTTAGCTTGGTATACACAAGAATTTAACTGGACAGACACAGATGCCAGCTTAGTCATCAGCTCGATTGGTTTTGATTTAACACAGAAAAACTTTTACGCGGCGTTAACGTGTGGTGGGCGAGTTGTGTTCCCAGCGATGACCGGTTTTGATCCTGATGTGGTCGTTAATACGGTTGCTGAGCATCACATAACCCGGCTAAACTGTGCGCCGTCCGTCTTTTATGCTCTGGTGGATGCAGAGCAATCTTCTCGCCTAGCAACGCTACAAACCGTTTTCCTCGGTGGTGAGTCTATTCAGTATGACCGTGTGCAGTCATGGTGTGCTGTCAATTCAGATTGTCGAATCATCAATACCTATGGCCCGACAGAGTGTACCGACGTGGTGGCGTTCTATACCGTTGACGATATGCCGGCTTTCAAAGAGGCGCCCATTCCAATTGGTCATGCGGTCGGTGACATCCGCTTGATGGTGGTGGATAAATTTTTACGACAAACTCCGGTAGGCGTTGCGGGTGAGTTAGCGGTTTCGGGTGTGAGCGTGGGGGCAGGTTATTATAATAGGCCAGTGCTCACTGCAGATGCTTTTGTCGCACAACCAAATGCTGAAAAAGGTTTCCGTCGAGTGTACAAAACAGGTGATCTAGTTCAGTACAATCCGCAGATGGCACTTGAATACCTTGGTCGAATAGATCATCAAGTGAAGCTGCATGGGCTGCGTATCGAGCTACCAGAAATTGAGCATTACTTAAACCGTATTGATGGTGTATCCGAAGCGGTTGTGCTGGTAGTACAAGAGCAGCTGGTTGCTTACTTTGTCGGTAGCGCGAGTATGCAGGTGAAAACAGCTGAGCTGAATCAACAATTATCAAGCTTCTTACCAGAATATATGATGCCTGCACATTACATGAAGCTGGATATGATGCCGCTGACGGCAAATGGTAAAATTGATCGTAAAGCATTACCCGCGTTAGATTTGGTTTCACAAAAACAACAATATGTTGCGCCTGAAACGGAAACTCAACATGGCTTAAGCCAAATCTGGCAAGAGATTTTAGAGCTTGATGAAGTGGGTCTAAATGATCACTTCTTTAGATTAGGCGGGCACTCGCTGATTGCCGCGCAAATGATCTCGAAAGTGAGGGATCAATTCAATGTGCCATTACCGGTGAAAGCTATTTTTGATTACCCAACATTGCTTACCTTAGCAAACTATATTGAAACACTTCAGGCCGGCATTGAGGCACAATATGACTCAGTGATTACCTTGCAAGCCAGTGGAGAAGAAACCCCCATATTCTGTGTTCATGGTATTGGCGGTGGTGTGATGAACTTTATGGATTTGGCTCAAGCAATGGGCAGTGAGCAGCCATTTTACGGCATCCAAGCGCAAGGGTTTGATGGTCAGCAGCCGCCATTATATGTCTTAGATGAAATGGTTGAACGGTATGTGGCAGACATACAGCGCCTACAGCCACAAGGGCCATATCGGTTAATGGGTTACTCAATGGGCGGGTGGCTTGTGATGCAAATTGCGGCAATCCTTCAAGCGACCGGTGAAGATATTCAGTCATTGGTGATTTTGGACAGTTTGCCCCCTAAGAAGGCCGAGGAGTCTGGTGACGATTTATTAAACTTATGGTTGCTTGATGTCGCCATCTTAATCGAAGAGCAAACGGGAGATGATTGGTCATTAGAGCCAGAATCGCTTGTAGGCTTGTCAGCAGAAGACTGTGTCACGGCAGTTCTTGATGATTTGCGCCGCAAGTATCCCATGTTGGCCGAAGCCGAAGATATGCAGAACATTATTGCCATTCATGCGGCGAACCATTACGCCATGCATCATGCGTCGCTACTTGAGTTTGATGGTGATGTGGCGTTAGCAGTGGCCAGTTTTGGTGTGTTAACCGCAGATGATGTGGCTAGCTGGCAAGACTTTGTGAGTGGGTCAGTAACGCGTTATGATGTGGCAGGTGATCATGACAATATGCTGTCAGATCCTACCTTTGACGACTTAATACAAATTTTGCAGGAAATAGTGTAATGCCTAAGAAAACAGCACCAGACACCAGTAAATTAGACAAAGCCGTTTCTGATGCCAGAAAATATGCGGACGAACGTTCAAACAGTTACCGAGAAAAGGCTCTAGGGATGTACCCTTGGATTTGTGGGCGCTGCCAACGTGAGTTTGTGCGTGAAAATCTATCTGAGCTAACGGTGCACCACCGTAATCACGATCATGATGACAACCCGCAAGATGGCAGCAATTGGGAGTTGTTGTGTTTATATTGTCACGATAATGAGCACCAGCGCTATGAAGAGGCGTGTTATGCCAAAGGCTCCGATGACAAGGCTTCAACGGATACTGCCTTTAAAGCTTTTGCAGGTCTAGGTGACTTACTCAAAGACAAGTAATTAATCGTCTGTATTGTTGTCAGCTTGGGGTTTTTCAGAGATAGATTCTAAGCGTGATAACAGAGCGAGCTCCTTTTGAAAGTCCTCTCGCATTTCTTTTTCAATGGCATCCAGTTCTTTTTCGGTAATGCGTCTATCTTCTAATGCATTACGAATTGCGAGTACCGTTTTACCGCGTGATGCATCCCAGTCTGCCCATGAATCGAGCAGTTCAATGTCGGAGTAGCCTGAGTAGTCTGGTAATGGGAAACAGGCATAACCAAACTCATGAGCAAGTGCTCTTAAAATCTGATGGTCATCTGTTATTTTCATCATATTACGAACCTCGTCAATGGTCATGACGTGGGTTTCGCAATTAGGATCGCATTTATTATTGAACGTACCAGGGCGTTTGCCCATTTCTTCGGCGAGCTTTTTTGCGCCGCCAGGGAAGCTGTGAGCGGTATCGTAAATTGCGTTATTTGTTCCTGGCATGAGAGCCTCCGGCATTAAAATAGTGCACAGAGTATCACATATCAGCTCTGCGACTTATAGGGCTAGCCTTGTCCAATGAGGAATGAGTCTGAAGCGATGAGTTATTTCCAGTGAGAAGTGAGCCTAAAGAAATGGAGTGATAAGCGAAAAAACGTTCATGATTAAGGAATGAATACAAT
>JABHGC010000204.1 GCA_018672285.1 Methylococcales bacterium | reverse complement strand
GTGTTCGCGGCAGTTCACAAATTAAATAGCCGGCCAAGAAAATGCTTAGGCTACAAAACACCTTATGAGGCTTTTGAAGAGCTCACTGGCATTAAACAAGAAAATTTAACCGGTCATGCACTTATGACTTGAATTCAGGTATCTTTATTCTGAGTTGGTTTTGCCTTTGTTTTTTCAAGCTCTACTGTAAACCAAAAAGTAGATCCCTTACCAACATCACTAATGACACCAATCTCTCCTCCCATCAGTTCAACCAATTGCTTGCTAATGGCTAAACCAAGGCCTGTTCCACCATGTTCTCGTGTTGTGGAAGAGTCTGCCTGAGTAAAACGTTCAAATAATTCCTGCTGCTGCTCCTGAGTAATGCCAATGCCGGTATCAGTAATACTAAATTTAAGCTGACTATAGGGTTCAGCAACATTCACTTGGCTGCAGTGCACGACAACTTCACCTTCACTCGTAAATTTTATGGCATTGCCAACTAAGTTTGACAGAATTTGACGTAGACGTGCGGGATCACCTTTAAACCATTGGTGAAAAGATAAGTTAGCAGGGCATATTAATTCAATGCCTTTTTCAGATGCTCGATTGGCCATAATCATGGCAAAATCATTAATCATGACATCAAAATCAAACTCAATAATATCAATATCGAGTTTACCCGCTTCAATTTTAGAAAAGTCTAAAATATCATTGATCACACTCAGCAATGAATCTGAGCTACGTTTTATCACCAATGCTTTATATTGTTGCTCCTCTGATAAATCACTATCCAGTAATAGGTTTGTCATACCAATCACCCCATTCATAGGCGTTCTAATTTCATGGCTCATATTGGCAAGAAACTCACTTTTTGCGAGATTTGCAGATTCCGCTTGCTCAAGTGCTTGCTCTAAATCATGTGTACGTTGCACCACCTCTTCTTCAAGATTGTCAGCCATTGCTTCTAATTTAAATTTTGACGCACTTAAGTGTGTCATCATTGTTTTAAATGCATTGGCAAGAACACCAAGCTCATCTGTACGCTGTGTATCGGGAATAGAAACGTCGTCTTCACCTTCACTGATTCTTTCAGCCGCAATGGTTAAGCGTTGAATTGGCCTTGTCATTCGTTTAGCAATGATGGCCATGGCAACACTGATCAACAAAACAATAATAAACACATAGAGCATTAACCGCTGCCCAAAACCTGCTGATTGTTCATGAATGAGGCTGTGTGAAGTTAAAGCGGATACCAATATATAGCGCTCATGATTGAGTGGGTCATAATGTAAATGTGATGAAATCAAACTCGATGAAATATCAGATAGTTCAATCAAACTATATTGATCTTCAACATGCTCTTCATCAATTTTTCTTTGTAGAGGAAAATCTTTAAATAGCCCCGCACTACCTCCAAGCTGTAAAGTAAATTGTTTTGTTGTATCCGGGTGAAGCAGGTAATCGCCACGCTCATCTGACAATAAAAAGGACACATTTGGAGGTGACGTCACAAACGGTTTGGCTATTGCAGTAAAATCCGCATTAATAATAATGACACCAAACACATGACCGCTAGGCGTAGTGACCGGTGCAGAGATTCTTATGACTGGCTGCAAAGGAAATACGATACTGCCGCGTTCACTATTCAGCTCAATCTTTGATAAGTACTGTTCTCCAGGTTTGAGCTTAAGGGTATTAACCATGTAATCACGGCCTCCCTTCTCCTGTAACTCAGCCGCTGAAATGTTATTGATACCATTCTTGTCACGCTCAACCCTAATAAGCTCCAATCCTTGATTGGCAACACCTAGGTAACGGATTTGCTTATAACTGGGGCGCTGCTCAAGCAATATTTTAAAATCCAAAGCTATTCTTTGCTGCCATAATGAGAGTGTCATATTCCGCTCTTCGTCATAGCCTTCATTTTTCTCTGCGCGATAATATCCAGAAACAGGTTCTGAACCCACAATCCGCCGTACATCTAAGCGCATTCTATCAATGTTTTCTTGGAATTCATTGATAGCCTAAGCAAATCTACAGCAACTCGATCGATACTTTGTTGTCGCAATAACCCGCTAGCATCGTTATAGCCAATAAAGGCCACGGCAAAAATTCCTGCACCAGCAACCACAAAGGCCATTAATGAAATTCTTGCCGGCAGTGTTAGGTTCATGGCTTAGCCCCGTTGTACAATAAATAGGTTAAAGCCAGCTCAAGGTTTTCAGCTAATTGAAGTAGCTCAGGTACCGTCTTTCCATTTGTCTCGGTAGCCAACTGATCATTTTGCAGCACATCGAAAAACAGTTTAATTTCTGCCAGCTCAGTCTTTGCAAGATGTGCATAATTAAATACGTCTTGAGCAGTAGCTACCCCCTTAAGTGGTCGGCCTATGTGCTGGAGCGAGTAAATCCCTGCTCGTTGCTTTATCGCTGTAATGGCGTTGAGTACATTTTGCATCTGTAGCCATACGTCATGCATGCTTGCATCTATTTTTAAGGCTGACTTTTTCCATATAGCCTCAGGTATCTCATTACCTAGGTAGCTTGCAATTCGCTGTACATCAGATTTTGCAGTGGATAACTCATGATATAGCCCGTTTTCAGTAACGCTTTTTGTTCCTAGTATAACATCTAGCAAATTGGAAATATTTTGCATGCTCCTGTAGACATCTCCAGCACCTTTATTCTCATACTCTTGAACGCTGTTAGCCTCACTCCACAGTTGTGCGCTTTCTTCTTGCTCATGGATTAAAGCGAACTCACTGTCAATTCTAAGTACGAGTTCAAACACCTCTACAGGCGTTACCTTGGTCATCGAATATTCAGGGATTGCAATAGCACTGAGGTTTTGGTTGTGCCGCAAGATACTCAGCTTTTCAATCACTTCTAACGATTTTGCGTAGACATTTTTTACCGTTAAGCCATCAACCTTATGTGCTACCTGTGGTATTACCTGTATCCCTCTCAATTGACGGTAGCGATTTAAACGTTTGAGTGTGTGTTGGCTGACTGAGAATATGTGATTATAATTTTTAAGTAATGTTGATTGGTTATATTGATGTAACGCACGGTCTAACTGAAATGAGGGCAAAATGTCTGCAGCCCACATCAAATTTTGAATAGCATCATCTGAGCTTTTGTTGTGACTATCGACAGGCGGGGCAAAATGCCGCTCCAACCCAAGCCGATATTGAATACTTTGCAACTCGGCCATTGCTACACCAAGACTGTCGTACACTTCACTCGGGGAGATAACACGTTTTGGTATAGGCGGAACCGTCACAGGCTTCATCCACAAGTTTTTTTCGGAATCGTGTATAGTCTGTAAAAGATGACTCACTGCCTTTAGCGCATGATTTGGCAACTTCCCACTTGTTCGCGGAGGTTTTTTGGTTAACTTTGAGAGGTGTTGGCTTTTTCGCAAAAAAACCGCTAAATCGACCACTTGCTGGCTTCGAGAATAGACATCAGAAGGTGAGATTCCCCTTAGCCCTAAAGTTTGCTCTAACGCAGAAGAAATCTCAGAAAGTGCAGCATAGACATCACTCGGCGTCCAATACACCGTATGTTTTATTACGTTGTGGTCGGTGGCTTTATGCCGAGTGTACGTTTTGTTTAAAAATGCAAATTCTTGCCTCAGCCGAGACACAATCACATAAACTTCATTGGGGGTGATTTCACGACCAGGAAAGCGTGGAATGGTAATTTTGCCAATTTTGGCAACATTCGTTCGATACAGGTTGATTTTATGAAGTGTCTCCAACACTTTTTGGTAGACATGACGAGGTTGCCGGTGAGGTATGACTGCAACCTCGGGCCAATCTTCATCTACATTATTGACTTTTCGCAATGCTTTTACGTCTTGAGAAAGCGCCATAACCTGATGATAAACATCATCTTAGGTTTTGTCTGTTGCACCCGCTTGAGTTGCAAAAAAAACCATTAGAAAAAGAGGGGTAATCGAGAGAAAGCGAGAAGTTATTTGTTGCATCACATAAGTCCCTATCCACTCATTAATTGTAGCGAATAAGTCCCTATATACAAGTTACAGCCTTTCCTACAGGCAAGAAAAAATACAAATCTATTTAATAATTTTGTAACAAGGCTTGTAACCATTTTCATCAGGAAGCTTCATTCGATCTTGAGCGACAAAAGCCTTCAAAAGCTCATCGAGTGGGTTCATGATATTTTCTTCACCATGTATCTCAAATACACCGTGTGCTTCTATTGCGCGAATCCCATCATCCTTGACGTTACCGGCTACAATACCTGAAAAGGCCCTTCTTAAGTTCGCTGCTAACTCATGCTTAGGTAGCTCTAACGACAATTTCAGTTCTGACATATTTTCATGGGTAGGCTCAAACGGCTCCTGAAATTCTGGGGCAATATCCAGCAACCAATTGTAGTAAAAAGCATCCCCTTTTTCTTTTCGGTACTGATAAACACTTTCCAAGCCCTTCTTCATTGTCCTAGCCACAGTTTTAGCATCACCAATAATAATTTTATAAAGCTGCTGTGCTTCAAAGCCTAATGTGTCTCCAATAAAACGGTGTATTTGGCTGAAATAGTCTTCACTCTCTTTAGGGCCGGTGAATATCAAAGGAAATGGCATCCCTTTGTTCTCAGGGTTTAACAACACCCCTAAAATATACAAAATCTCTTCTGCAGTGCCCGCCCCACCTGGAAATACAATAATTCCGTTAGCCAAACGAACAAAGCCTTCTAGACGTTTTTCAATATCAGGCATGATCACTAAGCGATTTACAATTGCGTTTGGTGATTCTGCGGCAATAATACCCGGCTCTGTCATGCCAATATAATGGCCATCTTTTATCCGCTGCTTTGCATGTGCAATCGTTGCCCCTTTCATTGGCCCTTTCATTGCCCCAGGACCACACCCTGTACAAACATTCAACCCTCTAAGGCCTAATTCGTAACCCACATCTTTGGTGTATTTGTACTCAACTCTGCCTATAGAGTGCCCACCCCAGCAGACAATCAGATCAGGTTTGCTAGAAGATTTTAAGACTTTGGCATTACGCAATATATGAAAAACAAGATTACTGATCGCATCCTTGTCACCTGAATGCTTGACCAATCGTTCAATTTCATTGTTGAAAAAAACAATATCTCTGAGCACCGCAAACAAGTGCTCACCGATGCCCATGATCACTTCACCTTCTACAAAGGCATTACTCGGTGCTTGCTTTAAATCAAGTTTAATCCCCCAATCTTGTTGCAGAATACTAATTTGAAACTCTTTATAGCGCTCTAACACTTCGCGACTATCGTCAAGCTTACTTCCTGTGTTTAAAACAGCGAGCGCACACTGACGAAATAACTCATGCAAACCAGAGCTGCTTGTGTCTGTGAGCCTTGCAATTTCTTGGTGCGACAGTATTTCCAAGCTACCTTTGGGGTCTATAATCGCATCGACATCTTTTTTTGCAGGCATGTTAACTTCCAGTTTTTCAATAATTTTTAATAGTTTAACAGCATCTTACTGTTTTTTTGTCATGGGTTCGATGGGCTTTGTGATGAGTTGCACAGTTTTAAGTGGTTATTTCACGCATACTTTTTATAACAGCCTGAGAACAGCTTACCTGCAACCGAACTCCCCTATGTAGGTAGGCAACAAGCTTTTAATACCGAACTACACCTAGCCTGGGTAGTTCGGTTTTTTATGGCAGCCGCACTAATCTAAAGCCAACGGCGACCCCTTGCAAACGGACATCCCAGAGGCCATCTAGAGGCTTATTAGATGTGGCATAGCGAACGCTTGTCCCATTAAAATCAGGTTTTGTTGCCCAATTACCACCACGAATCACACGAAAACTAAACCCATTTTCATCGTCTTCACACACCTGTTCTTTACCCGACAAGGGTTCTTGGTACTCTGAGCACGTCCACTCTGACACATTACCCAGCATGTCATATAGGCCAAATTGGTTAGGCTTGTAACTGCCTACCTTATTACTAACAACAGCCCCATCTTTACAGTTGTGCCAAATTATCCAACGATACTGCTTACGCGCAACTCGGTCTCCAATGTTGGCATATTCACAAGCAAGATCTAAATCATCCCCCCAATAAGCTTCTGTTTGAGTGCCCGCTTTTGCAGCGTACTCCCACTGTGCCTCTGTAGGCAGCCGATAATGTTTACCGGTCTTTTTGCTTAACCATTTAGCATAAGCCTGTGCTTGCTTTCGGGTGACGTTCACAACAGGTTGTTTTGCAGCGTTGAGATCTCTGCCATCAAATTGACCACTATCATGATTTGGGTCGAATTGCCGATATTCAGCATTGGTGACTTCATACGCCATCATATCAAAAGCATCTAAGCAGACTTTATACCGGCTTTCTTCAGGGTCATCCTCAAACCAAAAACCCATTGTAAAACAGGCTTTCTTGAGTGATTTTAGCACCGGTTCTGAGACAGGCTCAGCCGTACAACTAAAGGCTGCCAATAATAGTATTACAAACGTTTTTCCGCGGAACACACCAAACCCTCGATGATAAATGTGCCTGGGCACAAAATTTTAAGCCCTAAATAACAAAGCCTTATCTTTAACTTAAGTTTAGACCATATAAACGGAGTGCTAGTACGCTTAATTTAATCTTAATCGATTAAACTCAGCCTTGGCACAATTGAGCAATTCATACGAGTAAAGGCCATCAAAAGCTTGGTATAAAGGCTTCACTTTTTTAAGCTCTTCGTCTTGCTGTATAAACAAGTCCATAATTTGCCCAATTTCGGCTGAATCTAGAGTGAACACCTCTTCAAACACTAACAACCCTTGCTCTATTAATTTGGCGAAATGTTGATAAATGGTACTAGAGGACAGTTCACGCTGCTGCACGATATCCTCAATGGAACACCCCGCTTTATGCAACAACAGTGTTTCTTGCTGAGTTGCAGATAAACCTGGCTGCTCATTCAATACTTCATTACCAGTATCTTCTGCAATCACTTCTAAAAATTCAGCACCAAACGCCTCTAATTTTTTTTGCCCCACCCCTGAAATTTTAGCCAATTGCGATAACGAGCGCGGTTTTTTCATAATCATTTCTTTCAGTGTGGAATCATGAAAAACCATATACGGTGCAATATCTTCTCGGGTTGCGATTTCTCGCCGCTTAGCACGTAAAGCTTCCCATATTGGGTCTGCGACAACACTGTCATCGATTTGCTTATTACTGGTCGATGTCACCGCATCATATCGTAACTGTATCGACGCCTTACCTTGTAAAATCGGCCGTGATTTTTCTGTTAACTGCAAACCACCAAAGCCCTCCATGTCCACTTGCAAATAGCCACCGGCAACAAGCTGCCTATAGACCGATCGCCATTGGTTAGCGGTTAAGTTTTTACCGATCCCCCATGTACTTAATGTGTCGTGGCCAAATTTCCCGGTCTTTTCCGTGTCTTTTGCTAACAATACATCTATAAGGTGGCCGACGCCAAAGCGCTGCCCGGTTCTATAAATAGTCGACATGGCTTTTTGTGCCGCTTCCGTCCCATCCCATGTTGTAACAGGCTCTTTACAGGTATCACAATGACCACATGGCTTATCATACGCTTCATCAAAATAACCGAGCATCACTTGCCGTCGGCACTGGGTTGTTTCACACAGCCCCAATAATGCGTTTAATTTATGCCCTTCTAAGCGCTTGATTGATTCATCGCCTTGGCCGCTTTGGATCATTTGCCGCCTAAGCACAACATCTTGATAGCCGTAGCACAACCATGCGCTAGATGGTGCCCCGTCACGCCCAGCCCGACCTGTTTCTTGGTAATACGCTTCCATACTACTGGGTAAATCAAGATGGGCGACAAAACGGACATCGGGTTTATCAATCCCCATGCCAAAAGCCACTGTTGCCACCATCACGATGCCATCTTCTCGCAAAAAACGAGACTGATTATGAGACCGTGTTAATGCAGGTAAGCCCGCATGGTAGGCTAGCGCTTGAACACCTTCAGTATTCAACCAACTGGCTATTTGATCTGTTTTTTTACGTGACAGACAATACACAATGCCCGCCTCACCCTGAAAATCACTGATAAACGCTTTTAATTGGCGTTTATAGTTTGATTTTTGGACGATTTGATAAAAGATATTTGGCCGGTCAAAACTGCTGCAGAAAACCCGTGCTTGCTCTAACTGCAAACGTAAAATAATTTCATTTCGAGTTGCTTGGTCAGCCGTTGCCGTTAAAGCAATACGAGGGACTTCTGGAAAACGCTCATGCAACACAGATAACTTGACATATTCTGGTCTAAAATCGTGACCCCATTGAGACACACAGTGCGCCTCATCAATTGCAAACAATGACAGTTGGCACCGGCTCATCAAAGACAAAAAATGTTCATTCAGGAGTCTTTCAGGGGCGCAATACACAAGGTCTAGCTCACCATTACGCATAGCTTGCTCTACCCTTTGAACCTCATCGAAAGACATACTGGAATTTACAAATGCCGCTTTAACACCAAGCTGGGTTAATGCATCCACTTGATCTTGCATCAACGCAATTAAAGGAGACACGACAATCGCCAAGCCAGGACGGGCGATGGCTGGAATCTGAAAACATAATGATTTACCGCCACCTGTGGGCATTAAGACCAGTGCATCTCCACCACTAACAACGTGGTTAATCACATCCCCTTGCTCTCCCCTAAACTCAGAATAGCCAAAGGTTTGTCGAAGTATACTCAGCGCATCCATACACAATGTCTCTCAATTTTAATTTGATCTACCCTAAACAAAGGAGTAGGGATATACTCGGCTCTCAAATTCACAATAGGATATCTCCATGAGCGAACAAGACTACATCATTGATGTGACTGAAGACAGCATGCAACAATTGATTGAGTCCTCTTACAACGTTCCGGTCATGTTCGATTTTTGGGCCACTTGGTGTGAACCCTGTAAAACCCTTGGTCCAATTTTGACAAAACTTGCAGAGGAATACCAAGGTCAATTTATACTTGCCAAGGTTGATGTTGACGCCAACCAAGGACTCGCAGCCCAATTTGGTGCCCGCAGTATTCCAACCATTAAGCTCGTATCAGAGGGCAAAATTATTGATGAGTTTGTTGGTGCTTTGCCTGAGTCTGAAATACGGGGTTTCTTAGAAAAACACATCACCCCACCGGTCACTGAGACTGGCGATGATACTGACGTGCTTGGCAGCTTAATCAGCGAAGGTAAAACGGAAGAGGCGATCGCATTCTTGCAATCTGAGTTAGAAAAAGAAGCCGATAACTTACCGGCTCGTGTCCAACTTGCAAAGCTTCTAATCCAGCAAAAAAACTGGAGCGGCGCTGATATCGTCTTAAATGACATTGACAGCAATAACACAACAGACGAAATCAAAGCACTACAAACAGAAATTCAATTTGCTCAGCAAGCAGCCTCTCTACCCGATATTGATACCTTACTTGCCACACTCGAAGCCGATAACAGCAACATTGAAGCACATGCTCAACTTGGCAACCAATATGTTGCGACTCAAGCTTATGGCTTAGCACTCGATCAATTTCTTTGGATACTGGGCAAAGACCGCCAATACGAAGATGACTTGGCGAGAAAGTCCATTTTATCCATCTTTGAATTACTAGGAAATACGGGGCCACTGGTTTCTACTTACCGAAGGAAAATGACGTCTTTGCTGTTTTAATATTTTTATCTCCCGATCCAGATATTAAACGCCACATTTTCAAGACTGTCGACAGGTTCGCATCATGGTAAATGTCAGTTAGGTACTATACTCAATAGAACCAAAACGCTCAGGACAAAAAATGTCAACGCTATACAATGTCGTCTTTAGGGGAAAAATTCACCCAGACACCGATATTGCGACCATAAAAAGTAAAATGCCTAGTGTGCTAGGCCTTACTCCTGCAGCAGTTGAATCTATTTTTAGCAAACCCTCCACTCAATTTAAACGCAGTGTTCCATACGAACAAGCGACTCGATTCAAAATGGGGCTACTCTCCCAGGTAGGGATAATTTGTGACCTGGAACCCGTTGCGCCGCCTAGTACCAATTTAGGTGACGCACTGAATTTAACGCCCCCCAACTCAGCCGCAACCACCACAGCAAAAAATATTAAATGTGCCGTCTGTGGTTTTTTAAATAGTGCTGATGGTATCGATGATACCTGCTTAAGCT
>JABHGC010000158.1 GCA_018672285.1 Methylococcales bacterium | reverse complement strand
GCCTCTGAAATACGTGAACGAATCACATACTTGTTTTTTACTTTCATGACGGTACTTTAACAGGTTTTTAAACATGCTTAAGTTGTCATGACCCTTTTTTAATAACCTTATCTCTATTTGAATTTTAAAAGGCGCAAGCTATGCGATTAGAGTATTACGAGTTCATTCTTGACAGCAATTGCTACATCCCGCGAGGGATTATCAGACGGTCGAATACCATGGTTTTCAAAATAAAATCTTTGTCTCTCTCTCATTTCTTCACACCAACTTTTCCTTTTCAAACGACTATCCAGCAGTGCTTGAAGACGAATTTTCAAGCCGTGTAAAGAAGACTCGTACTCAACCCCTTCCTCATACACTCTCCAGTTGGGTTCATTATCCAAGACAACACCAATGGTCGGCACATCAAGATACATCGCTTCTATAGCCATGGTGGATGTTTTAGTTATCAGCAGGTCCGAAGCATTTATAACATCATAGGGCAATACGCCAGCCTCGATCAGTCTCACATTAGGAAGTGCGTACTCTGCAACTAGCTGTTTTATTATAGTCCCTTTTGACATGGGGTGAGGCTTTATTATCAAAATGCAATTTGAATTCAGCTGCGCGAAATTGAGCATCATATTAAGAATTAGCTGACGTTCTTGTGCAGTATGATATCCCAGCAAAGTAGTAGAGGCATCCAGCAATACAAACCACTCGCCCTCCGGGAGGCCGAGCGTTTCTCGGGATTTTCGTTTGGTTGTATTGCAGGAAAAAGCCATAATTGATTCAACCCAGTGCAAGCCAGTCACGATAACATTTTCCATACGAAAGCCTTTATCAATAAGGATTCGTCGATGCAGGTCGGAACAGGCAAAAAACATAACCTGATTACGAGGAATGGGTGCCTCTTTGTCAGTGATCGGCTCGTGAATATTATAAGGCCATCCGCCATGTATGAATACCTGTGCGTTAGGTAAGGCACGCCTGAACTCGCGAAAGAAAATTGATCCGTACGGCAAAACAAGTGAATGCGGACGCAAGGCCTGAACTTTGTGATAAGTGAAATATCGACTACTAGCACTCTTGAGCATCGCTCTATCTAGCAGTTCGTTGAAGTAAAAATCCAGCACTGAACGTGCCAAAATATTTTTCAGTACTTGTGGATTAGCACAGAAGTTATCGGTGATCGACAACACGCCCAACCTAAAACCCGCCCGCCAACGACTTATCAATATCCTACACCAGGCCAAAATCAAATCAGGTAGTCGAACCGACTGCTCAAGCTCGATTAACTTAAATCCTTCAGTTGTCAGATCTGAAGCGCTGACACCTAGACGCCATCCTATGATAATCGGGTCCAAGCCTTCGTCTCGCAGCGCTCGTGCAAGTACCTTTGTATGGTTTTGATGATTCTTTGAACTAGATACTAGCTGAATTGCAACTAGCCCAGAATCATCTTTAGGTGATCTGGTGCTTAAGATGCATTTCAGTTTTACCTTCAAAACCTGACTTGTTCTAAATAAGGCCACTGCTAATGGTTTAATATGGCGCCATATATTTTTGCGTAGCCAATTCTTAAGTGGTGTCACCCCTAGGATTTTCACTGGTATTTTATGCTTGCGAGCGATTGCAATTATCAGTTCATTTTCCCATGTTGACACCGAATCATTAATGATGATTACCTCAGCTAGCTTTGCTGTCGTGATTAGCGACTCATAGGATTTTTCAAGCAATAAGAAATCGAGAATACGCTGACTTGTAGCCCCCCCTTCACAATGCATCGGCCAGTCAATCAAATCCCGGATTGCTGGATGACAACCCGACTCATATCTAAGCCAATCATTAACTTCCTTGATTACTGTAATCACTGATTCAGCGACACTGTAGACTGTATCCATCTGAACAATCCAGAGGGGCCCTATCACGTTTGGATAGGGCGCTAAAAGATGATGCACCCGTATATCGTCAGACGCAACGATATAACGCTTATTATTAGAGGTAACCAACCGATCCAAAACCTTGTGCTGTTCGAAAGCACGGCACAAGATTAAGGTAGGATGTTCACTCGACTCTAGGACTTCGGTAACTACCATGTGCTCCGCCCACCATCCATAACTACTTTCTGTCCTGTCATATAACGCGAATCATCTGATAATAAAAATAATAATGTTCCAATTATATCTTGTGGATCAAGCATGCCTTTTACACCGCAGTGACTGTTGTATTTTTTTAAAAAAGCGTCTGTTTGGTGATCAACTATTCCACCTAGAGATAGTAAATTGCAACGCATGCCATCTGCCTTAAAGTATTGTGAAAAATAACGTGTAATCTGTATAACTGCTCATTTAATTGCAGAATATTCAACTGGCATTGTCATGGGCGTATCGGCATAAATTTCAAACTGACCCTTAACATCATCCACACATTGATCCAGCCAACCCCAGTAGTTAAAGGAGTTGTAAAGAAAAAAAGCACACACTTTATGTCCTTGGCGAACTAGCGCTTCTGTAAGGTGGGAGCCGATAAAGCCATCGGCAGCAGTGATTAAAATTGTTGATTTACTTTTTTGAGTCTTCATATGAGTTTTATTTACTGCTCAATAATATATTCATAACTACCACTTCGTTTAATTCGCCCATCTTCCAACTCGACAATCTGTGTACAGTTTTTAAGCGTAGTCAGGCGGTGCGCTACAATAATCACAGTGAGTTCATCCCCTAGGTTTTCAATGGCTTCCATCACCGCACGTTCGGTATCATTATCCAATGCGCTGGTGGCTTCGTCAAACACGATCACATCGGCTTGTTTATATAGCGCACGGGCAATGCCGATACGTTGTCGCTGACCGCCAGACAGTCTCACACCTCGCTCACCCACCAAAGTACCGTATTGTTCATCCCACGATTCAATGGTTTGTGCAATCTGTGCTTTTTGTGCGGCTTGGAGCACGCGGGTATGGTCTATTTGTTCGACTGGCACACTAAAAGCGATATTCTCTGCAATGCTGGTATCTGCCAAAAAAATAGCTTGTGGTACGTGGGCAATATGCGCTTGCCAACCACGGTGGTTTTGCTCGGTAATGTTTATACCATCAATCGCCATACTTCCACTGGTGGGCTGCAATAAGCCCATAATAATATCTAGCAATGTGCTTTTACCACTACCCGTGGCACCAATAAAGCCGATGCGACTACCTTTGGGGATGCTGAGATTAAGGCCATGTTGCAATACCCAAGGTGTATTTTCTGTGTATTTAAAAGCTAGGTTATTTAAGGTGATACTGTGCTTAAAAGGTATGGGAGAAGGCAATGGCGCATCGGCATGAGCAGGCAACGGTTGGTCAAGTAGTTTTAATGCCTCAACCAAAGAAGCTTGGCCACCACGCATAGATGACCAACTAGAATAAGCCTGTTGCAGCACGGGTAATAAGCGTTGCGCACCCAGCGCCAATGCGCCTAGTACGGGTATAGCGTTGGCAACACCTGATGAACTATCGGCTAATGAATAAGCAAGTGCAGCAATTAGCACCATGCCTAAGGCCTCTATTCCATAACGTGGGCAACCACTGATGATGGCAATATTGGCTGTTGCACGGCGCAGTGGTAAATCTGCATTACGGTAGATATCACAATAGGTCTCTTGAGTGCCGTCAATCAATATATCACGAATACCGCCCAAGCCTTCCTGTAAGGCTTTAATCACTTGATTTGATTCATTGTTAATACGCTGACTATCTCGCGCCAAGGCTTTTTTGGTAGCAAAAATAACCACCACATAAATTGCACCAAATCCCACGAAAGCAACAATAGCAATCATCGGCTCAATACTTAACAGCGCCAATAAGATAAATACCAACATCAAAGTGGAGCTACATATGTTGAGCACTGGCAAAAGCGTGCTATGAACCATACTGTTTGCTTTAGCTGAAACACCTGCAATCACTTCACTACTATTCCGCCCCACATGCACGGCATAAGGCTGATAGAGCGTACGACGATAAATACTGATACTAAAATCAGCGCCAATTGCATGGCTAAGTCGTGTTTGTGCCCACAGTAAAATCAGGCGCATCAAACCAGATAACAATGCGCCGATGGCAAAAATGATAGTGAGTGGTAGCAATAGTTGCTTAGGCTCAGTCAAACTAAGCGCATGAATAAGTGGTTGCGCGATGGGATGGGCAAATATGCGTTCTGGTGCGGTTAATGCACCTAAAAACGGTAACACCGCGCCAATACTGATCACCTCGGCAAAAGATGCCAGAATCATCACTAAAAATAACAGTCCAAATTGCACACGCCGCCGCGGGTTAATATACTGCCAAAGACGACGTAAAAGTTGTGGTAGGGGTGGATTGGGCATGTTAATTTCTTATTTCAATGTGGATGTTTATTAAATTCATAATTTTATGCTGATGATTAATCTTTACCAAACAAATCACGGCTATATACTTTGTCGGCCACATCTTGCAGATCATCGGTAATACGATTTGCAACAATCACATCAGCTAGCTGCTTAAATTAGGTTAGGTCGTTTCCGCCGGTTATTAGTAGTTTTTTATTGCTCATTATATTTCTTATACCAAACCGCAAAATTCTCCACACCCTGTTTAACACTCATGCTCGGTTTGTAGCCAAACTCTTCTACTAAGTCATCAACATCAGCATAAGTATCAGGCACATCTCCAGGTTGGAGTGGTAGTAGTTCTTTCTCTGCCTTCTTGCCTAGCGAGGTTTCTAATGCTTCAATAT
>JABHGC010000202.1 GCA_018672285.1 Methylococcales bacterium | reverse complement strand
TGTTACGCATGGCAGAGCGCACATTCCGGGGCTTGTTGTTCCACGAGCCCCCGCGATTCACGCGCTTGGCGGTTTGTATGATGACTACCCGAGGTGTATTGGATCAGAAAAGACCTTGCGCCTCAACTGCAAAGTATCGGCATGTGAAATATGAGCAATTCTTGCTTTCATCTCATCGGCTCTATTGGACTGCTTTGCCCTTCGGATAAACCTTGACTTGGTTTTAGACTGCAGGCGAATCAGAGCCGGAAATATTCTCATGCCCAAGTAATTAAACCCTTCTGCAACTGGCATGAGCTGGGTCATACTCGGCTTAAGCCTTAACTGTAAACGCGCACATAAAAAAGATTGAATGGCATCCAATTTTTGCCAAAGTGCAGCTTTATCATCAGAAAATAACAAAACATCATCCATATAACGAATAAATGGCGCATGGTTGAGTTCTTCCATAATAAACCAATCCAATTCATTCAAATAAAGATTCGCAAAATATTGACTGGTTAAATTACCGATGGGTAAACCTTTATTCTCAGCTTCGGCAAGCTCAAGCGGGTAACAAATAATCGTTTCACAGAGCTTAAATAACCGCTTATCCTGTATTAAAGGCGATAAAATGGACAACATTACTTGATGGTCAACGGATGCAAAAAAGTGGCGCACATCAAACTTCAACACATAGTGATATTGACGACTCAAGTACTGAGCTTGTTTAACGGCTTTGTGCTGCCCTTTATTCACACGACAAGCAAAGCTGTTTTCGAGCATAACGGACTCGAAGGTACTGCCTAAAATATTGCACAACGCATGATGAATAATACGGTCTTGAATGTGGGCGGCTGCAATATCCCGTTTTTTCGGTTCCTGAACCGTAAAATAGCGATAAGGTTGTGGTTGGTACTCACCTGATAAGAGTTTTTCTTGCAGAGAAAATATCTCTGCTTCCATATTGAAAACACACGACATCACCTGTGATTTTTTCTGTTTACCTTTGAACGCTTTTTTCGCTGCCGCATGCAAATTAGAGAATGAACACATTTGCTCAAAATAGTCAGGCATTCGCTTGCTTCATCCAGCCACCAATTTGTTTGCCCACATTGTAAATGGCACGGTTGGCATGCTCATATTGTTTGTGAGCAATATATTTCTGTTGATAGGAGAGCCGAATTAATATGCGGAGTTTTTCTAATCGCAAGTTGGTACGCTTCAAAATGCTTTTTTTGTTCTTCGTGTATCGAGCTTCAACTAAGTCCTCGACAATATCTAGCGCTAAATTTTGCATGCGATCAGAAAAAGTAAAACGAATGGATTTAGGAAATTTATTAGTTACCGGTAAAAACCAATCTAAGAATTGCATCCAGTCCACAAAAACAGGCAACTCATCCATTGGCTTGTTCTACAGAATCCGCAGGAGGGATAAAAAACTGAATTAATGCTTGGCCGTATTTTTCCACTTTACCTTTACCAAATCCTTCAATATTGGAAAGTGCTGTCACGGTTGTTGGCTTGGTTTTAATTAAAGCCGCTAACTCTTGGTTGTTAAAAATGACGTAGGAAGGAATGCCTAAGGTTTTGGCTGTTTGGTTACGCCATTCACGAATGGTTTCAAAAAGTGGCGCATCTTCTTCTGAGACTAAATCACGCCAATGGGTTTGTTTTTTATCTGATTTTTCTTTTTTGGTGACCACGGGAGTAACAGAAACAGAATTTGCGGCTTCGTAGGTTATGACTAAGGTTAAATAAGGCTGGTGCTTAAATTCATGAAAATGCTCAGTCACCGAAATAAGGTTTTTATCCTGCAAAAAACGCTGCATTGGCTCATCGTCAAAACTGCCCGTTAACGGGTTAAAACTTAAGGTGAATACTTTGATGAACATCCATGCTCCTCAAAAAAAATTTAGCGTCACACCTTTCAGGTGCGCTAAGGGGGGAACCCCTTAGAATCCCCATATTACTTGCATCACATTGGTACGCTAAAGCAAGACCGCTCACGCTGTAACTCCGGCACGCTTTCGTCGCTTGAGGCGACGGCGGCCTCCGTTACAGGCTCGCTATGATGGTATGTTAAAATCTTGTTGTCAAAACCTTTAGCCCTGCGGGCCGAAAAGCGTAAAAAGGTAAAAGGGCAAAGCGTTATTGCCTCAGCAAACGGAAGCCAATGACGCTGTAGCGATTGCCCTGCGCATCGGTGCTACGCATGGCAGAGCGCACACCCCGGGGCTTGTCGTC
>JABHGC010000191.1 GCA_018672285.1 Methylococcales bacterium | reverse complement strand
TGCTTAGGCTACAAAACACCTTATGAGGCTTTTGAAGAGCTCACTGGCATTAAACAAGAAAATTTAACCGGTCATGCACTTATGACTTGAATTCAGGTCAGTTTATTGAGCACTGTGATCACGATAAAAAAATTGATGATTTAGAGCATATAGGACTGTTAAGCCCTTTGCTGAAAAAATGCTTAATCTATTGTTTACGCGCGATGCCCAAACAGCCACTTTGACTCAAACACTTTTGCTGAAAAACCTTGCCCATTTTTTTTCAATAAACGTTTCAAAGCCAAATCAAACAATAAAACATTTGCACCGCGTAACGCACTTAAAAAGTCAACTTCATCTGCTTGCAGCAACCCTCGCCTTTTCAGTAAGGTTAATGACAGCAATGGCATCACACCTGGCAGCGGATAATCAGAGCCATTCACTAAACGTGAATGCCATTGTGTATTCACCAATAGTTGCTCTAGCCCTTCATCCACTCTATTGCGCTGTGTCACAGCAGATATTTCACCAAACAAAGTGCCCTCAAGCCCTGCTTCCCCCATTAATCTTGCAAACAGATCAAAATTGGAAATAGATTGCCCAGACTTAACATCACTGTCGAGGTTATGGCCTAAGCTTGCAGCATGAGCCACCACGACTTTAACCCCATGCGATAAAGGGCGGCGCAACTGCAAAGGGCTGGCAAAGCGTTGCAAATCTTCACCATGTACCGCTTTTTCATCGCCTGCATGGGTAATCAACGGAATACCTGCTTTGGCCATGACTTGGTAAAAAGCATCACACTTTGCAGAGTTAGGATCCATACCCATGGCTGGAGGCAACCACTTCACGGCTCTTGCACCCATATCGATACAACGTGATAACTCATCAACCGCATCGGCTCGATATGGGTGCACAGATGCAATCCACTCAAAGCGCTCAGGATGCGCTTTGGCGAATTTTGCGACTGTATCATTGGGTACGTGAAGTGTTGTTTTGTCTAAATCCTTCTGACCTTGTGCATCATAATGATGCTCAAATGCCATCAACATCATTTTGGCACCTGATGGAAAAACGTCATATAAATGCAATAGTCTTTCAGTAAAGGCGGTATCAATTGGTGTTTTATCTGCAACGCATGCAGCGTTTAAGTAGAATTGTAACTGAATGTGCCTAACAGGATATTTCCAAGAAAAAGAGGCAGGATTAACCCATATTCCAGAGTCAGTATCACCAACACCCACCATATGTGCATGACAGTCCCAAACCTGTTCAGGATTAAGATCCGCCCAAATTTTTTGATACAAAGGGTGTTGTAAAATCGCGTCTGGAATCTCACTCAAGCAGGGGTTTTTCAAGCCTTCGTCGAGCAGATATTGGCTCCCACTCCCCACTGCAACGGCAGTCGCACCAAGGCCTAACAAAAATTGCCGGCGATTCATTAATCGGCCTGTAGCAATTTAACAATCAACTTCCGGATGTTGGTTACATCAAAAGGTTTATCGCACAAAGCCGACACACCTAGCTGCTGTACGACCGATAGCCTATGGTCATCCCGCTCACTGGTAATCATTAAAATAGGCACGGTAGACTGCTCACTTTCACTGCGAATGTAATCGGTTAAATCTTTACCATCCATTCCAGGCATATTGTAATCGGTTACCACTAAGTCAAATTGCTTATCATTCAACTCAAGCACTGCAGACTCACCATCTTCTGCCTGACTAATGTCTTCACCCCCCATATCTTCTAGAATACGGCGAATAAAATTACGAGAAGTTTCACTATCATCAACAACCAATACGCTGACATCGGCCATCTCTATCTCAAGTTCTTCAATCCGTAGCGGGTCAATATAATCAATGGTTGCAGTCATCGCCTTTTTAAGGTCAGACAGTACAAATGGTTTGGGCAAAATGGCGATCGCACCTGCTTGCTTTACAGGATTCAAATACCGGAAATGGGTTTCACTAGAAACCAACATAAATGCCAAATCAGCCAACTCTGCATCAGCACGAATTGTTTCAACCAGCTCAGTGCCGGTCATATCAGGCAAATATAAAGCACTCATCAACAAATCTGGTTTCACCTGACGAACAGATTCTAAAGCTTCAGCACCATTCTCGAAGCAAGTGACATCAGCCACTCCAACATCAGAAAAGAAACCTTGTATAATCTTATGCTGCGTCACTGATGGTTCTACCAACACCACCATCAAATCAGACTCCGAAACCGCGTGCTCCATCAAACTGCCTTTTCCTAATTATTTCTTATTATATAGTATAGTTCGCCCAGCTGAGCAAGCCAATAAGAACCTGAACCACCTTATAAAATAACCTTATAATACAGAACCTTTCAGGTAATTTCGGATTAAATGCTCCGCCAGTTCTGTCGCAGCGCCACCCGTAATGTCTAATTTCCCGGTAAGGGACAGAATACAAATACCGTGTACACCGCTCCAAATTGCTCGACTATCAAGCTTAAGCGCCTCGGCCGACAACGTCGGCTGCATAATCGCCAGCTGCTGCTCAACCAACTGGAAAATGGCTTTGATTTTCTCGTAGTACCACTCAGGCAACTCAGCGTTTTCCGGCAAGCGGTGTTCAAAAATCATTTTCCAACGACCAACATTCGCTTTAGAAAAGGCCAGATAGGTGTGCCCCAATGCAAGAATACTGGCCTCTGGGTTACTCTCACTATCGATACTCGACAACAATTCCGCATATAAATTGTCTAACGTTCGGCCATTCACATGCAGGGTCAAATCATCTAAATTTTTAAAAACAATATATAAACTGCCAACGGTATAACCAATTTTTGCCGCGACCTTACGCGCTGTTAACCCTTCAGCACCTAGCTCACCAACAATCTCTTCTGCGGCATCGATGGCCATCTTTTTCAGCTCATCTCGGCTATGGTCACCTCGTCTACCCATGACTCACCTCTACTTAGACTTTCGAAATACATCGATGACCGAAGCAATCTGGCCAAGCTTCTCAAGCACCTTACTCAACTGCTCGATATCTTTAACCTCCAAGGTTAAACTAAAATCTGCAATATGGCTTTTGGGGTTAGTAAAAGATTGTGTCGACAACACATTGATGCGTTCATACGTTAAAATACTTGAAATATCACTTAACAAACCACGCCGATCCTCTGCTCGGATAAAGATATCCACAGGGAATGCGGTTGCCGGATCAATATTCCAACTCACTTCAATAAGCCGATCTTGCTCAACACCTGCAAGCGCGGTGACACTTAAGCAATCTTGCCGATGGATGGTCACCCCGCGGCCCCGTGTAATATAACCAATAATAGGATCACCCGGTAATGGCTTGCAGCAACCCGCCATTTGAGTCAGTAAATTTTCCACACCCAGTATTTCAATTTCCCCGCCCGCTTTACTCCTAGAAGGCTGCTTAAACACGGGAGGCTCTGGCGCCGTAGCACCACTTTGTTCAGCATGAATGAACGCTGTAATCTGCATAGAGGTGATGCCCCCCCTACCGATATCCACCAACAGCGTTTCTTCATCCTCTCGTTTAAATCTGGACAGTAACTTGGCAAGGTCTTTTTCTAACCCCATTCGCTGCAGTGCTTTATCTAAAATGGCTTTACCACTTTGTAGATGTTCATCTCGATCAAGCTGCTTAAACCAATGGCGTACTTTGGCTCTGGCTTTGGGCGTGCGAATATAATCCAAATGAGGAGACAGCCAATTTTTGCTTGGATTCGGTATCTTCGCCGTTAATATTTCAACGGTTTCGCCACTTTTTAATTCATAGGTTAAAGGCACAATCGCGCCATTCACTTTTGCGCCTTTACAGCGATGACCAATGTCAGTATGGATTAAATACGCAAAATCCAACACCGTTGCGCCTTGCACTAAATCCAACACTCGCCCCATTGGAGTGAACACATACACTCGGTCTTCACTGACCTCTTCTTTAAAACGCTCCATTAAATCATCGACGTCGTCATCTTTGGCTTCTAACAGCTGACGCATCCAAGACAATCTACGCTCGTACTGATCATCATACTGGCCGCCTTCTTTGTAACGCCAATGTGATGCAACACCCAGCTCTGCATGCTGGTGCATATCAAACGTTCTAATTTGTACTTCTAGCGCTTTACCTCCAGGCCCAACCAACGCGGTATGGAGAGACTGGTACATATTCTCTTTTGGCGTGGCAATATAGTCATCAAATTCACCCGATATATGCTGCCATTTTGCATGCGCTACACCCAAAACGGCATAACACTGCTCAAGCCTATCGACCAAGACACGCACGGCACGCACATCAAATATTTGGTCAAAATCGACCCCTTTTCTCACCATTTTGCGCCAAATACTGTAAATATGCTTAGGCCTACCCGTAATTTCAGCCTGGATATTCATGGGTTCTAACGCCGATTTGAGCACATCAATCACGTCGTTGATGTAGTCTTCTCTTTCTAACCTTTTTTCATCTAATAACTTTGCAATTCGCTTATAGGTTATTGGGTGTAAATAACGAAAAGAAAGGTCTTCAAGCTCCCACTTTAACTGCCAAATACCTAACCGGTTGGCCAGTGGTGCAAAAATTTCTTGCGTTTCATGCGCGATAATTTGTTGCTGTTCAACCGTTTTATCCTTCAGCAGCCGCATACATTGCAACCTAGAGGCAAGCTTCACTAAAATAACGCGCACGTCTTTGACAATGGCAAGCAGCATTTTACGCAAGCCTTCGGCATGATCTTTCAGCAGTGAGTCCTGCCCTTCTGTTTGCACCCCCAGAAAAGACATTTCTTTCAAACCCTGAATAAGCAACGCCACTGTTGTACCAAACAGTTGCTCAACCACTTCATACTCTGCGCTCTCAACCTCAGGATGAAAGTGAATTAAACCCGTGATTAGGGTATCAGTGTCAGCCTCTAGACCTACCAGCGTGTCAGCGACAGCAATAGAAAGCAAAATAAAGTCATCTGAGCTGTTATGGGCAACAAGAAATTCGATTGCTTGAGCAATGCGG
The DNA here is from genome assembly GCA_018672285.1 of Methylococcales bacterium. Classification (GTDB taxonomy): domain Bacteria; phylum Pseudomonadota; class Gammaproteobacteria; order JABHGC01; family JABHGC01; genus JABHGC01. The sequence continues at coordinate 20,536 of JABHGC010000191.1, read as the reverse complement.
GAGTATTCATCTTCAGGCCTAGCAGCCTTGATGGTTTCAAGCCAACGCTCTTTTGTCAGAGGTTGATCAATGTGAGTTTCAGGAGAGCTTGTGCGAACAGTTACCACGGTTAACCCCAACAAATAAACAGGTCGATGGTTGTCTATTTTAACACGGCTGCACAAGAAAGGGAGACTTTATTGTGCAGCGTTCAATTAACCTGGCCGTCACTGTCTGGGCAGTCGAGCGCTTAATCTAATACGTGTGATACCAAGCCATCGGCTAACTTTGGCTCAAACCAAGTGGACTTCGGCGGCATCACCTCATTCGCGTCAGCAACTGACATTAGGTCTTCCATCCGCGTTGCAAACACGGAAAAAGCAACCGCCATTTCGCCGCTATCGACTCGCTTCTCTAGCTCTTTCATTCCTCTAATGCCGCCAACAAAATCAATGCGCTTATCGGTCCGGGGATCTGAAATACCGAGAATGGGTTCAATTAGGTGATTGGCCAGCAAACTAATGTCCAGCCTGCCAACAGGATCCGAGGTGTCAGGGACAAGATTTGAGTTAATGACGAGCTCATACCACTGCCCTTGCACATACATCCCATATTGATTTATTCGGCTTGGTTTTAACGCACCATCAACGGCATTAACTGAGAAAGATTCAGAGATTTTTGCAATCAACTCATCTTTACTTAAGCCATTTAACGAGGTGATCACCCGGTTATAATCTAGAATTTGCATTTGATTGTCGGGGAAAATAACCGACAAAAAGTAGTTATAGCTTTCATCACCAGTATGGTTTGCATTATTGGCTTTTCGCATTGCGCCCACGCGTGAGCCAGCAGCGGAACGGTGGTGACCATCGGCCACATAGATAGCGTCCATCGCATCAAATGCATCGGTAATGGTGTTGATTTTTGCATCATCTGATAACACCCAAATTTCATGGCGCACACCACCCTCGGCCACGATATTGTATTCCGGTTCAGATTGAGTCGTATCCGCTAAAATCTGGTCAACCACTTGGTGCTGTTTGTACACCAAAAAGACAGGACCTGTCTGTGCATTCAATGCATCCACTTGGTTCACACGGTCATCTTCTTTCATTGGCCGGGTAAATTCGTGCTTACGCACTCGGTTAATGTCATACGCCTCGACAGAGGCTGTTGCCACTAAACCGGTTTGCACATGCGCCCCCATCGTTAAACGATAAACATAATACACCGGTTTATCTTCTTGTATTAATACCTTTTGATTACGCAATGCTGCAAAATTTTCTGCGGCTTTTTGGTACACGCTTGGATCGTATGGGTCAGTGCCTTCGGGTAAATCAATTTCAGCTTTTGAAATATGCAAAAAACTTAATGGGTGCCCCTCAACAAGCACTTTGGCTTCGGCACTATTGAGAACATCGTACGGAGGCGCCGCCACTTCTTCAGCTTTGTCTTTGACAGGCCTTACACCGGCTAATGGTTTGATTAATGACATACGCATACCTCTTTTAATGAACTGGCTAAAAATTGGTCGCAATTATAACCATGCGATTACATTCACAACAACACTTATACACAACGAACCGGAACAACGTTTTTAATATTCTGTGGATAAGTCAATAAAAGGTATATAAAACAGTTAGAAGCAAGTAATGACTAAAAAGTAGCCAGGTGTCACTTATTATCAATATCGAGAAAGCCAAGTTGCTACAATGACCTCAGACTGCAAACTCTCTCACTCATAATCACGCAACCTCAGCAACTCACCTTCAGAGAACCCCGCTTGCTGACGCCACTCATAATTAAATGGCCCTCGAAGCTGCCCTTTCATGTAATGATCTACCAACTGAAAAAAGGTGGCATCCGGCTCTAAGCCTCCCAAGTCACACCGGTATCGAAACCAGCGTGACCCGGCACCTACATGACCGATTTCTTCATTACCAATGACGCTCAGCGTTCGAACTAACGCCCGCTCCCCCATCGATTCAAATTTTTTAATGGTTTTTGGAACCACATCTAATGCTCTTGATTCAAACACCCTATGAACCACACCCATTCGATGGGTCACATCGTCAGCTGTCGCTATGGCCATTTTCCATAATTCTTCATGTGCTGGAAAATCACCATAGTCAAAGCCCATTTCTAAAATGCGATCTCGAAGCGCCAAAAAGTGATTCGCCTCTTCCTCTGCCACATTCACCCAATCATCATAATACTCAAAAGGCATATCACGATAACGGTAGATCGCATCCCAGCATAAATTCACTGCCGTCAACTCAATATGCGCCATGGCATGCACCATGGCGGCCCGGCCTGCCGCCTTGCCACAGCGCCGCCGATTTAAATCTCTAGGCGCCACGATTTCAGGGCGGCTCAGCCGACCAGGTTGATTCAGTAATTCAGGTACCACCCCTTCATCCCACGCCAACAGGTTTTGTTTCCACAATGAAACCGCCTCATATGTTGCGGCAACTTTTTCATAAGGATCTGAAATCAAAAAACATTTTTTGGCATGCTCATATAAATTTTGCACTACAGACCTCTCTCATCATTTCAACGAATCATACCCATTTGAGTTGTCCACATCCAGCCATAACAACCTTTCTAAAAAGCTGTGGATAACCTAAGACAAGCCAGCAATACACATAGCAACAAGCCATTGTATTTTTTTTACACACACCGACCAAAACAATGGGGGTTAATTAAAAGCCAGAAACTACCTGTCGTAGGTTAAATATGGTAAAAAGGGAAAAGCAATCCATACATAATTCTAATGATGACAAAACCAAAGCCAACTCAACTCCCAACACTGCAACGACTCATTCAACAAGTCACCGCGTTCATCGCGTATGTGGTCGCTGGAAAATTAGGTTTTTTGCTCGCGTTTGCCCAAGACAGCGTCAGCCCATTTTGGCCACCCACAGCCATTGCCATTTTATCCATACTCTATTTTGGGTACCGAACAGCATTCGCCATTTTTTTGGGCGCCCTAGCGGTTAACACTCTCATGACAACAGAAGCAGGCGTTATCGCTGCCACGCATATTTCTATTGGCAATACCCTTGAAGCGGTGACTGCCGTTTGGTTTTTACGTTATTTCCATATAACAGAAACCGCATTAAAAAATATGGGCAATTTCCTTAAAATGGTATTTTCCATCACCATACCAGGCTCAGCCATTAGTGCGACCATCGGCGTCACTGCACTCATCAGCAGTCAAACTGTGCCCCCAGGGCAGTTTAACCACCTGTGGCTCACCTGGCTTACCGGTGATACAATGGCTGCCCTGATCATTGTTCCCTTGGTGTTTGCCTGGAGGTCACACCGTTTTTCACCCTTACAATTCAAACAAATCAGTGAGCTGGCCTTATTAACCGCTATTTCAACATCCATCACGGCCATCATTTTTTATGACCTTATTCCAGCCTTTTCTCGTAGCCCAATTACCTTTTTTATCGTACTACCCATTGCCTGGGCGACTTTCCGCTTTGGCAGCCGTGGCGCAACCCTAATCACAGCTATTGTCACACTGACAGCCATCATCGGCACGGTCAATGGAACAGGCCCCTATGTCGCACAGTCAGTCAATATCTCCCTGCTTCTTTTACAAGGGTTTATCGCGACGGTATCCCTAATGACGCTAAGCTTTGCCATTTTGGTTGAATACCGGTTTCGAATGGAACATTCACTGGTCAAACATAACCAGCAATTGACCAATAAAGTACAACAACAACATATCAAACAAGCCACAACATCTGATGCTTACTCTCATTTGCACCAAGAAAACCAGTTTATTCTTTCGGCCAGTGCTGATGGCCTTGTTGTGCTTAATCCCCAAGGCGTTATTATTCGTGCCAGCGATGCATTTTGTTTAATGCTACAGCAACCAGAAGCCGTTATACTCAACCAACCTCTACGTGCTTTTTTAAAAACCGACCAAGAATTTCAACTCAATACTGCAATGGATGCTGCTAAGCAAACTAACACTAGTACCCGTTATGAAGTAGACATGCTGTCACAGTCAGGCCATACCCTTACCGTCAATATCAATATGATGGCCATCAAAGAACGAAGCCCTCATTTAGAGTTTTACTTGTTTACCCATGATGTTACCAAAAAAAATAAAGCAACGGCTGTCATTAACACTCTTGCCACAAGTAGCGCGCAAGAAGGTCAGGAGTCTCAATTTTTTCAACACGGGTTAGCCCAAATTGCTCAATTTTACGGTGCTAAATATGCCTTCATTGGCTTGATGACAGACCAAACACCAGCCACATTACAGACATTCTCCATTTATTCTAACGGCTCTGTTCTCGATAATTTTGAGTGCAAACTAAGCCAAACACCGTGCCCCAACATTATCAATGTGACGCAAGATTTACAGAGTCAAGAAAAGCACTATTTATACCCTGACACCGACTTGCTACACGCTCTAGGTGTCAAAAGTTATTTTGGAGTCCCAATGACAAATCGCGATGGCAGTATCATGGGCATCGTCGCCGTAATGGATAATCGGCCCCTGCACATTGAGCCATGGTCAGAGCAAATATTACAATTATTTTCCAGCCGAATTACCAGTGAGCTAGAGCATCAAAAGGCACGAGATAAGATTGCAATTATGACCAACAAACTCGCATGGCAATCTAGCCATGACCCGCTCACGGGGCTACTTAACCGCAGAATGTTCAATCAACAATTAGAGAAAGCACTCATTGAAATACAAGAGCAAGGTGCCTCTCATACACTGTTTCACTGCGACCTTGACCAGTTCCAAAATATTAATACCATCGCTGGCCACACTATTGGTGATACGGTTCTAAAACAACTGTCATTCCAGCTTAAAAACATCATTCAAGGTTCCAATATCTTAGCTCGATTAGGTGGGGATAAGTTTGGCATCATCATAAAACACCAGTCAACAGACCATGCGCTCGCCATTGCCCAACAAATTATAGATACTGTCAAAACATTTCGCTATGACTGGGAAGGGCACTCGCTAAGCACCAACATTAGCATCGGTATTATACCAAGCTATGCGTTAAACCAAGGACTTGAAGCGGCTACACTGTTAGCAGACTCTGCATGCCAGCAGGCAAAAACGTCTAAGCTGCAACAGTATTTTCTTCACAGTGAACCAACAGCCCCATCTATACCAACTCATTATTAAGCTTCAGACATGGATAGTTTATACACTGATTTTTGATAAATCGTGCGTGCTGTAATCCCACTAATATCAATACAATTATTATAACTTCTCAGAAACTCACGCTCAGTAAACTCTTGATAATGATCATGGCAATATAGCGTAAATGAACAAGCCAATAACAGTTGACCATGATGATTATTGACGGCACACAACCAATGATCTAAATCTTGATGAAAGCTCGTGTGAGCGGCACGTCTTTCACAAAAAATAAGTACGCTTGAGGTAAAGTCAACGGAACCAATATCTTGCATACAAATTTTTTCAGCGAAAAACTGCTTTTTGCTGCCACTAAAAATTTTACAGGCATGATCAACCAATGAATCTTTTATCCCCAAATCAACATCTGGCTTATTGATGTCAACATAACTACCAAAGCCATTCAAAAAATTAGCCACCGACGGGGTAATCGCAACCAGTTTTTTCCATTTATGGTGACCATACTGATTATTGAATGCACGAATATTTTGCTGGGGACTCACCAATGACTTATAAGCATTCATTAGTGCATATAGAAAACAGGCACTATCAAGGTACCCTTGAGAATAAATTTTTTGGTTTAGCATGTCACCCCCAATACAAGATACATGAGGATTTTACCATAGTTAAAGTAGCGAGCCAAAACGAGTTAATACGCTTATAAAAAGTTAAACAATGATAGGTTTTGTACTTTAATAAAACTTTGCTGTGCAGCCTGCAGCGCCACTGTCTGCAAATTAAGTCGACTTGCAGCTTCAGCAATATCTAAATCTTCTACATCAGATAGTGATGCTTGTATTTGTAACAAAAAATCGGCATTAATATCTGTTTGTGTATCAGCAGCATTTAACCTTGCACCAACCGTTGATCGAATATTTAAAATATGCGTCAACGCTTGATCAAAATCTGCAAATGCTCGATTACTGGCGTTACCAAATGCAACCTGGTCGCCATTTTGAGCAAAATTTTCTAAAGCGGACTGATAAGTGCTCAATGTGGTAAATATATCCTGATTTGTACTAGGCGCTATCGTAAACGTATCTCCTGTTGCAGCGCTGCCAGAAATATTGACCTGGACACCATTAAAACTAACCGATGCCTGAACCCCATTAAAAGGCTGGTTTGTGACAACAGCACCGGTCACGGCTCCCACCACATTGATCACAGGGTTACCACCGCCATCCACAGCAAAGGTAAGCGTAAAGGTATCGTTGGGAAAAGCCCCCGCATTCGTCACAGAACCACTATCGATCACACCAGCACCAGTATTACCAGCACCTGGCGCTGTCTGAAAAACACCATTGCCATTTGCCACATCAAAAAACACTTCGGCACCGGTATTACCGTCATCAATACGTCGCGTCGATCCGATTTGTATTTCTCTTACCGTCTGATCCCCATTATAAGTGAATGAGCCATTATTATTATCTGTAAATGGCTGTGTATTACCTAGGCTCCCAGAAAATAAAAATTCATTATTGGCATCTTTGGTATTGGCAATATTGAACAACTCATCATTTAACTGCTCTATTTCCTTGGCAATTGCAAACCGTTGCGGCCCATCAGCGGTAACCGTCGCCGCTTGTACTGACAGCTCCTTTACTCGTTGTAATAAATTTTTTGTCCCAACCAAAACGGTTTCTTCTAGCTGATTACGGGTTTTAACAAACGTAATATTATTTTGAAATGATTCATTTTCGCGTATAAATTCTCTCAAATCGAGTGCTTGTGCCGCACCTGCTGGGTCAAATTCTGGCTGCAGAATACGCTTACCCGTCGCAATTTGTAATTGCGTGGTACTGAGCTGCTCTTGGCTCCGTAAAATTTCCAGAACCCCAACGGTGTTAAAAAATGCAGTAGATATTCGACCGGCCATAATATTACCCTGCTACCCTTAACAACGTATCAAATAGCTGCGAAGTAATTGAAATCACTTGGGCATTCGCCTGGAATGCTTTTTGAAATTGAATTAAATTCGCTGCTTCCTCATCAAGGTTCACCCCTGAAATTTCTTCTCGCCGTTGTTTTGCCTGAAAGAATAATGCTTCAGTTGCTTCTTCATTAATGCTGGCACTTCTTGTCACCGTACCAACCGTTGTTACTAATTGACTGTCTGTCGTATTAAAGGAGGATGTCCCCCCATTGAGGGTTTGTCTTGTTTGAAATTGCGCTAAAAGTAACGAGTTACCATTATCACTTACCCCATTTGTATTATCAGATAATACAAATGAATCTCCATTTGCCGGTGTATTGTTAATCGCAAAAGTCAAACCACCTAAGATGGTAAAACTTTTTCCATTTTCTGTGGCAGGATCATAAGCTAATGGACCATCCCCTGCTGGATCTGGCACCAATGTTAATGTATTGGTAGCAGAGCTAAAGGTCATCGTTACATTGCCATTAACAGGCGCTCCCGTTAATGGCAAATTGGCCACACTGGTCACGGAGACGCTGTTAATTGCACCATCACCAATATTCGTTCCTAGCCCATTTGCATTGGTTGCTGTTTGCGCCCTAATCGGTAATGCTGTGGCTATTTGGGCAGACGTTGTAAGCGCAACATTTATTTGTCCTGCAGCTTGCCTTGTAGGCTGGATTAAAAAAGAATCCCCCGTTGCTGCAGCGACGGTCGAATCCAGCGTCAGGGTAAACCCATCCGTTTCTGTACTGGTAAAAGGAGATACACCACCGGTATTAATATTGGTTACCGTATTATCGTCTAACCGTGTCAATGTGAAGGTGGTCGCACTTGTTGCCAACAACCGGTAGTCACTCGTGGTTAAATTTGAGGTATTGCCAAAGGTGCCAGATACTGCAAGCCCACCCGTATTATTGGTATTTCCTCCAGCAAATATGGTCGGCTCGGTAAAAAAATCCCCCCCCAAATTACCATTTAAATCTTGCCCTAAGCGATGCTGAATATTCAATTGCACAGCTGCACCAACCGCGATTTGACCAATGGTATTTTGAGCAACATCTAGCACCGTATTTTGAAAGTCATTTAGACCACCAATTTTACCGCCCACCAAGGCATCGGTAATGGTCGCAACTGCACCACCCGCGGCTAAGGTAATATCCAGTTTCCTAGAGTCTTCTGGATCAACAACCGCTGTCAATGCAGAATTTTGATTACCAACCACGACACCTTGACCATTACCAATAAAAACATTTAAGGCACCATCAGACTGCTCAATGGTTGATACTTGAACCTGCTCAGCCAATTTATTGACCAATTGGTCACGCTGATCTAAAAGATCACTTGGCCGCGCATCGGCAGGAAAACTTGAAATAGCTTCATTAACATCTGCAATATTCTGTGTAAGCTGGTTCACTTCTGCGACAAAAGTTTTCGTTTCATTGGTCACAAACGTTCGCAAAGAGTCAAAATGTGTGTTCAGTGTATTTAATCGACTCGTCAGTGTTTCTGACTCAGACAACAAAGACTCTCTCGCACCAAAATTTGCGGGATCATCGGAGACTGTATTCAGTGCTGAGAAAAAATCATCCAACCCCCCACTCACCCCAGTACCAGGGTTCGCCAGAATATTATCAACCTCCCGAGCGTTATCAAGCAATGTTTCAGCTTGTGCAAAAGTCGAGGATGCCGTTTGTAACTGCTGAATCACCAAACTGTCAAAAACCCGACTCACTGAGCCAACTTGAACACCATTACCTAGAAAATCATTCCCAAACCGCTCTGGAAGCTGATTGGTAAACTCAACCCGTTGCCGGCTATATCCCTCAGTATTGACGTTGGCAATATTATGCGTCGCTGTCTGAAGCGCTGCTTGGTTGGCGTTTAAGCCTGTAACCGCAGATCCTAATGCATCAAAAAAGCCCATCTTATTACCCTCAAATCACAATTGGTTGATTACTCTGTCTCATGCGAATAACGTGCCATAATAGACTGAACCTTTGCCGCATACTTGGGGTCCGTTGCATAACCGGCATCTTGCAATGCTTGTATATACTCGTTTGGCTGCTCACTGACTTGCAGCGCTTGCTCATATCTTGGGTTCGATTTAATAAAGCCAACATAGTCATCAAAACTTTGTTCTAGCGAATCATACTGCCTAAAGGCGGCATTCTCCTGAAAGGGCACCCCTTTCTCATACTCCAACGTTTTGCTATAAACTCGATCACCCTGCCAGCGCGAGTCGGCTTTAATATTAAAGAGGTTATAACTGCTCTCCCCTTTACCAGGCAGGATCGATTTACCCCAACCCGTCTCAAGCGCTGCTTGTGCGACTAAAACACCTGGCGTCGTCCCCAAATCTTTCGCCGCTTTTTTAGCGTGAGGTAAGATGGCATCAATAAAACTTTTTGGGGTCTCAAAATTCAGTTTCTCAGCTTGAACAACCGTATCTTTAGCGTTAATTGGATCTACAGACATTTTTGGCTCATTCTGACCTAACAGGCTAATGGGTAGCGAAGGCAATGCTGAATAGGCATCAATCGACTTGCCCTGTGGCTCACCAGGCTTTCGATTATCTAACTGTTTCACCAGCATATCAGCCAAACCAATGCCGCCGTTTGGCCCTGATGTTAAATGAATGGCAAGCTGATCATCATACATTCCTTGATAGAACTTAGTATCATCACTCGACAACATACCTCCCTCAGGAACCGTTGCCCGCATTGATTTAATCATCATTTTGGTAAAAATAGACTCAAATTGCTCAGCCACCTGTCGCAATGCCGCATCAGGATCATTTTTTGCTTTATTTTTCAGTGCTGACAAACTGTTTAAGTCAGTATAAACCTGTTGCTGTACATCTAATGACATCGGAATAACCTCCGTTAGATCACAATGAGCTGGGCTTTCAAGGCACCAGCTGACTTTAACGCTTCTAAAATCGCCACAAGATCAGATGGCCCCGCCCCCACATCATTCACTGCTCTCACAATATCATTGAGTGATACACCAGGCTTAAACACAAACATTCGTTGATTTTCTTCTGTTACTTGAATATTGGTTTGAGGCACTGTGGCGGTTGTTCCCGCTTGGGCAAGTGGCCCAGGCTGGCTCACATCCGCATCTTCTGTAATGGTCACCGTTAAATTACCATGAGACACAGCAGCTGGCGTCACCCTAACCTTTCGACTAATCACGACCGTGCCCGTTCTAGAATTAACAATCACCCTTGCAGCCACCTCTGCAGGTTCAATCAGTATATTTTCTAGCATTGAAACAAAAGAAACTTTCTGTGTTAAATCACGCGGAGATCTTACTTTGACTGTTGCCGCATCAACCGATATCGCGGTTCCAGGCCCAATAGCATTGTTAATGGCCTTAACCATTCTGTCGACTGTGGTAAAATCTGGCTCGTGCAAATTAAACACGATAGGCCCTATTCGAGCGAAAGGACTCATCACCGCCCGTTCCACTGTTGCACCATCAGGTATTCTACCCACACTCGGCACATTGATGGTGATTTTAGAGCCATCAGCACCATCAGCCGCCAACCCTCCAACAATCAAGTTACCTTGTGCCATCGCATAGGTTTTACCATCGGCACCTTTCAAAGGCGACATCAATAAGCTACCACCTCGCAGACTTTTAGAATCACCCATTGACGAAACTGTGATATCAATCATTTGCCCAGGCTTTGCAAAAGCAGGTAAATCAGCATGTATTATCACTGCTGCTGAGTTTTTGGCATTAACGGTGGTACCCGCAGGTAATGTCACCCCAAATTTTTTGATCATACTTTTTAAACTTTGAGTGGTAAATGCAGTACCATCCCCAGTCCCATTAAGACCAACCACCAAACCATAACCAACCAATTGGTTTTTTCGTATACCTTGAATGGAGGTTAAATCCTTAATTCTCTCTGCATATAGCTGAGGGCTAACCTGAAGCAGAAAAGCACCTAATATCAATAAGATTAATTTTTTCATCACGTTCACCTTAGAATGGGAAAATAGCACTGTTAAAGAACCGAGCTAACCAGCCCATTTTATTTGAATCTGCCGCTTGCCCTTCACCGACATAATAAATACTGGCGTCGGCAATTTTAGTAGAATCAACGGTGTTATCCGCTTGTATATCGCCTTTTCTGACAATACCAGACAAACGAATAAACTCTCGACCCTCGTTGACCGTTAACCGTTTTTCACCCCGAACAAACACATTCCCATTTGGGTAGACCTCAACCACAGTCACCGAAATATTACCGGTCAATGTATTTGCTTTCGCAGCATCAGACTCTCCTGCAAACGTACTTGTCGAGGTCAATGTGGTTGCTAAATTAAGTGCCTTTGTGACCGCTAACGGTAAACCGCTGGGCAAATCAAACTCAGGTGACACCCCTAAAATCGTTGGGTTGGTAATATTGGTATTATTGGCTTTATCCACAGCAGTTTCAGAGGTCGAAGTACCTGACAAATTTTCGACCAAGTTCACCGTCAGAATATCTCCAACCCGCCTAGCTTGTCTGTCGGTAAATAACTCTTGAGAGAACCCTGCTTGAAAAATGGCGCCATTGTCAGGCTCAGGAATAGGGATAACAGGAGGTCGCATGGGTGCAAAATCAGGGTCTTTTTTCGGAATGCCGTTGCACCCTGTCAGCGCTAATGCCATCACTACACCAGCTATGGGTGACATAATTAATTGACGCATAGTGTTAACCTCCTAGTAAGTACTAGTTAACACGATGCAATTATCAGACCATATTATTTAAACCTTATTTTACAGTGGCTTAAATAAAAATACCGCCATTCATGGAACATGAATGACGGTTTTTTGTCGCTTTTATAGAAGGTCCTAATATTATTGTTATTCGCTTTTTTATTTTTCGCGCTTAGGCCTTCTTTATTATCACTCCACCAACAAAAATGCACACCTCTAGCTGACGTTTTATATACAGACTGTTGCTACATTATTAGACTGAATTATTCAGTGTTTGTAACATTTGGTCCGCTTTTTCTAAGGATTTGGAATTCATTTCATACGCTCTTTGCGTTTCGATCATACCGACTAACTCTTCCACCACGTTCACATTTGAGGTTTCTAAAGCGCCTTGCTGTACCGAACCTAGTCCTGCTGTTCCAGGATTACCTGTTGCTGGTGCACCACTTGAAGCGGTCTCAGTAAATAAGTTTCCACCAATGGCTTGCAAACCTGCCGGGTTAACAAAATCAGCCAACTGAATATTACCTAGGTTGGTTGGCGTATTGCTCCCTGCTACCGTTGCATTAACTGTGCCATCGGAGCCAATGGTGATATTCGTCACATCAGCAGGAATGGTAATGGCAGGGTTGACTGGCAAACCACTTTTATTCACTAAATTACCGTTCGAATCCAAACTGAATGAACCATCCCGGCTAAAGCCTATATTGCCATCTGGCTGTAGCACTTGAAAGAAACCTCGCCCTTGAATCGCCACATCTAATGTATTGCTCGTCTGGGATAAATTTCCTTGGGTATGCAATTTTTCAGTTGCAACCGTTCTCACACCTGTACCAATCTGTAAACCAGAAGGTAACTGTGTATCTTGCGTTTCGTCCGCACCTGCTTGACGAATATTTTGATATAACAAATCTTCGAATGCAGCACGATCTCGCTTAAATCCGTTAGTCCCAACGTTTGCCAAGTTATTTGAGATAACCGCCAACTTGTTCTGCATTGCATCCAAGCCAGTTTTTGAAATAAATAATGAATTAAACATGGGTTATTCTCCTATACCTGCATCATAGACGCTGCAGACTCATCAATTTCTTCCGCAGTTTTTAACATTTTCATTTTCATTTCATATAACCGAGACAACTCAATCATATTCACCATTGACTCAATCACGTTGACATTACTACCTTCTAAGGCGCCAGATATTAATTTAACATTGTTATCTGGCTCTGCTAACTGGCCGTTATTTTGCCTAAACAGACCATCATTGCCCTTTTCTAGTAAAGCGGTGTCTGGATCAACCAGTTTTATTCGATCCAACACTACCAAATTTTCTGTATCAGCACCCAGTGGTTTAAATGATATGGTGCCATCCGCACCGATATTAAATTTTTCGGCAGGCGGAATGGTAATTGGCCCACCATTACCTAATACAGGTAAACCAGCACTTGTTTGCAACAGCCCTTCAGCAGATAAATGCAAAGAACCCGTACGCGTGTACCCTTCAGCACCATTGCCACCTTGTACTGCCAGCCAACCTTGACCTTGCACGGCAACATCAAGATCGCGCCCCGTTTGATTAATCGGGCCATTCGCAAAGTTACTGCCTGGTCGCTCTGTCATGGCATAGACCCGTGTTGGCAAACCATCACCAAAAACAGGCATACTGCGAAGCTGCTGAAAGTCTTCTCTAAAACCTGTTGTTGACGCATTCGCCAAATTATTAGAGTTAATAGCCATTGCATTCGAGAACTGATCTGCTCCCGAGCTTGCCAAAAATACCATGCGATCCATAACACTAACCTCTTACGAAACTACCGTATATTAATAATCGTTTGGGTAATAGCATCAGCCGTTTGAATCACTTTAGAGTTCGCCTGGAAGTTTCTTTGCGCCAGAATAAGGTTCACCAATTCTTGCGAAATATCCACGTTTGAATTTTCTAAAGCACCTGACTGTATTAGACCAAAGTTTCCAGTTCCTGCCTCACCATCAATGGCAACACCCGAATCCGTACTCTCCGACCAGTTACTATTACCTTCTTTGGTCAACCCTTGCTCATTTGCAAATGAGGTTAATGCCACTTTTCCTAATGCATCCGACTGACCGTTGGTAAATCTCGCAAACACAACGCCATCGTTATCCACATCTACTGAGTTAAGCTGACCTGTCGTAAAACCATTCTGAGACAATTGGTTAACTGCAAAGTCTGTGCCAAACTGCGTTAAGTTGGAGACATCCAATGTAAAGGTCAAATCAGCAGCCCCAGTACCTAATTGTGCCGCAGTAATGGTAATAGGTGCCAATGTTCCGCCAGCAGGCGTCACAATTGTGCCGCTTGTATTAAACACTAAGGCCTGAGCCTCTTCTGCAGCCACTGCAGGTGCATTGCCACCCACTGTTGTATGCAACGTAAAATTGTTCGCGGCTGTTTTTGCAAAAAAGAAGGTTGCCGTATGTGCAATACCAAGCGAATCGAACACCGACAATGATGTCGAGTCATTAAACGTTGCCGCATCAGCCGAATTAAAAGCCACTGCAATAGCCGCATCATTGGCATTTAAGTTTGATCCAATATTCGCGGTTGTCGTGGCAGACGGAGGATCATCCGCTGTGGAAATCGTCAAACTGTTTAATGCACCGGTGTTAAAATTGACATTACTGTTACCAACCGGCGGGAAGACTTGCAACTCTTGGCCGAGATTATTAACAACAGTACCCGCACTATTCACGGTAAAGGAACCCGCTCGAGTCACAACCGAACTACCATCGGTGTCTTGTAAGTTAAAAAAGCCTTTGCCGCTCACTGCAAGGTCAAAGTTATTGTCAGTAATATCCAACCCGCCCTGACCAAACTGCTGAACCACTCGACTTAAGCGCACACCTTCACCAGTTGCATTTGCCGATACGGAACCTGCATTTGCCGATACGGAACCTGCATTTGCGGTGAAAACGTCAGCAAATTGTGCTATCGACTCTTTAAAACCGGTTGTATTACTGTTGGCAATATTATTACCGGTTACTTTTAGGTCAGCTGCTGCCGCATTCAGACCGGATATCGCTACTTGGAATTCATCAGCCATATTATCGCCCCTTCTCTATTGAACTTGCTTGATTTGACTAAATGGCACAGAACCGAAACCTTCAAGGTTAAGGACTACTTCATTACCACCGCCGACGTTGATACTTTGCACTTTAGACTTAGCCAAGACGTTAACAGCCTCTGTCCTTCCTCCAACTAACCCTGTGGCTTCAATACCATAGTTTCCTGGGGGCAGTCTCTCACCTTTATCATCTCGACCGTCCCATGAAAATTGAGATTGGCCACCAGGCCTTGTTCCTAATGGCAACTTTCTAACCAGCTGGCCACTACTATCTGTTATTTGAATTGCAACATTAGTCGCACTTGATGGAAGCTCTATGAAACCATCTAAATTCCCATCAGTAGATAAAAATCCAGAGCCTGAATCAGTCAGCACTTCTCGGCCAACCAAATTCGAGGCTTGTAAAGACTGCGTTCCTAAAAATGAACTACCAAATCGATCTAGCGACGAATTAATATCCTCAATACCTTGTACCGTACTAAATTGAGCCAATTGAGATAAAAATTCTGCATTATCTTCTGGCTTTAAAGGATCTTGAGCTTGTAATTGTGTTGTCATTAATTTCAAAAAATCACTTTGCGCCAATTCATTTTCAGATTTGGCCTCAGCATTTGGATTGGCTAACCCAATATTGTTCAATACATTTAAATCAACTGCCATTGTAATACCCTACCTTTAGCTTTGGCCCAATTTTAATAATTGTGAAATGAGGTTTTTAGACGTTTTGACGACTTCTACATTCGTTTGATATGATCTTGATGCCGAAATCATATTGGCCATTTCCTCAATAACATTCACATTTGGCAATGAAATATAGCCTTCTTCATTTGCCAAAGGATGCTCAGGTGAGTATTCAGTTCGTAAAGGTTTGTCACTTTCAACAACCCCTAACACACGCACCCCATTTGAATTTTCATCGCCATTCACACCTTCTAACATGGCCGAGAATACAGGCTGTCTAGAGCGGTATGTTTGATCAATACTGCTGCTAACTGTATTGGCATTTGCCAAGTTACTTGAGATCAAATTTAAGCGAACATTTTGAGCACTTAATGCTGACCCTGAAACATCAAAATTATTGAATAATGACATGACTAACCCCTTTAACCTTTAAGTGCGAGTTTTAAGCCACTAAAACGCCCTGTCAGAAACTGCATACTGGCTTGCATTTCTAGCGCATTTCTTGTGAACTCTGTTTTTTCTATGTGGGAGTCGACGGTATTACCGTCTAGCGATGCTTGAGTAGGCACTCGGTATTTCATTTCATGAGAGGGAACCAATCCCTCTATGCCCATGTGCTTACCATGAGTCATTTTCATCCCTTCCTCACTACCACTAGAGACCTGCTTAAGCATTGATCTAAAATCAAAGTCTTTCGCTTTATAATTAGGGGTATCAGAGTTTGCAATGTTCTCTGTTAGAACTGCGGTTCGACGCTCTTGCAAACGCAATGCAGTGGGATGTAAGCCTAAAGCCTTATCAAATGATACACTCATCATCTTTTCTCCAATAAAATCTATAGTGGAGAAAATGCAGTATTCGTACCAACTTTTATTTTCTGAATTTATTCAGTCAGTTACAAGGAAGCGCATGACCTGACTTAGGAGGGGTGGCAAAGGTGTGCCATAAAAACGGCAGGCATTCACCCTTACATTATCGGCAGAGTTTTCAATTACTTTAGCTAAATGTTCTCACGAAAATCTTTTCCGCCATCCATTCTAGCTTGATGTTGCTTTACCTGTTCCAGTATCGCACTGGATAAATCCTGTGGATTATATTTAGGTATAAAGCCGTTAGCACCTACTTTATCAACAAGCGCATTATTAAAGACGCCGCTTAAAGAGGTATGCAACAAAACATGCAAAGACTTTAGCGCGTCATGCTTACGGATTGCCGTTGTTAACGAATAACCATCCATTTGCGGCATTTCCACATCTGAAACCACGAGCGTTAACCACTGATTAAGATCCTTACCTTCTTCAACCCAAGCAAGCAGCTGTTCATAGGCCTCTTTACCATTGCACGCCAGTGTTGACGAAATACCAATGCCATCCGTCACTTTTTTCACTTGTTTCCTGGCAACAACCGAGTCATCAACAATCAAGACATGCTTATCCTCTAGATTAATATCCGTTTTCACCATCTCTTCTGTTAGCTCGCCCTCGTCGTCCATCACCTCTTTGAGCACTTTTTCCACATCAATGATTTCAACAAGCCGATCATCGACCATGGTAATCGCCGTCAAATAACTGCCATCACCTACGCCTTTTGGTGGCGGCAAAATGGCCTCCCAGTTTGTATTCATAATGCGCTCAACCGAACCAACTAAAAAACCTTGAACCTTTCGATTATATTCCGTCACGATGACATACCGGTTTTCAATATCATCTAAAGCAGGGCCTCCAACCGCTAAGGATAAATCCATTACAGGTATGGTTAAACCACGCATGTGAGCAACCCCGATCACCACATGATGAGAGTCTGGTACAGAGACCAATGGCGGGCACTGAATGACTTCTTTTACTTTAAAAACATTAATACCATATTGCTGGTGCAAACCTAGATTAAAGAGCAATAATTCCAATCCGTTATGGCCTGCTAGCTGGGTGCGCTGATCAACATTATCTAAAATTCCCGCCATTCTTCTTACCCCAAATATAATTAAGTAACACGATGGACAGGATTTTTCGGCACATAAATTGCCTGTATAACTTTGTCATGTCTTATCTATCTATATAGACCAATGCACCAACTTTATATAGACCAATGCACCAACTTTATATAGACCAATGCACTAAGACATCAAACATGAAACAATTTTCTAGGAGTACCTGGTGATGAACATTCGACTCGGCTCAATCATAATTCCGCTACTATTAGCGCTGCCTTTTAGCTCCGCTCTAGGCAAGCAATACCAAAGCCACAAAAGCATTCGTACGGCAGTCAGCGATTTTTTAACCGACAAAAATAGTCACCAACTCGATCAAATACAGATTAAAGTCAACCGCCTGGATCGGCGACTAAAGCTTCATTTGTGCGACATGCCATTAGAACGCTTTCTTTCTCCAGGCAGCCGAGATTATGGCCGTACGACGATCGGCATACGCTGTGATGATGACAAACCCTGGACCATTTACGTTTCAGCCCAGGTGACCATCCACAAACCCGTTGTGGTCGCCATTAGCTCCATTCGTAGAGGGCAGCTAATCACTGCTGAGGATGTCATGCTTGAAAATAAAAATGTCTCTACCCTACACTTTGGCTACCTTAACTCCATTGAGGCTGCGATTGGCTCAATTGCAAAACGTCACATTTCTGTCGGCAAAATTTTGACAAAACAAACCATTGGTGCGCCAAAAATCGTGCGCCGAGGAGAACATGTGACTATAATATCTAATAACAAACGCTTTAGTGTCCGTATGGCAGGAAAAGCAATGTCTGACGGCACAAAAGGAAAGCGCATTAGAGTCAAAAACAACTCCTCCAAGCGCATTATTGAAGCAACTGTGACAGCTCCTGGGGTGGTAACAGTATCCTCATAGCACAAATCTGAAAAAAGTGACAAAAAGATTAAAGTTTTAAAATGGTCTGCCGATAGATCTTATATCTAAAGTAAAACGCATGTACGACAGGAGCAAATATCATGGCAATTGACTTCAACAGCATTGGTGGCAGAGCACCCGTTTCTCAGCCAGACAACCCTAATGTTAGTGGCGACAAGACCTTGCGGGAACCAACGTCCGCACAACAATCAACAGGTGGTACAAGCACTACTGATACCGTCAGCATTACAGATAACGCAAACCAACTACAAGCATTGGAAAATAACGTGGCACAATTACCTGTGGTCGACACCCAACGAGTTGAAGCGGCTAAAGCGGCAATTGCTAATGGCAATTATGAAGCTAACCCCACGTCTATTGCCGATAAAATATTATCGTTTGAGGCGCAATTAGGCGGCTAAAAAAACTGAGTAAGCAGCAATGACACCACAAGAACAAGAATTTTATGCGTTGCTAGAAACACAAGCCAACTGCGCTGAAGACATTCTTAACGCTTTAAAGACTGAAAAAGAGAACCTGCGCCTCCTTGACCCAACAGAGGTCACGCATAGCACCCAAGATAAAATTGGTAAAATTCAGGCGCTCGAAAAATCATCGTCTCTTTGCATGAATTGGCTAAAACAATCCTCTCCCAACAAAGAAATCACACTCAATATCAGAGAGTACATCCAAACCATATTTCCAAACAACCAAGTGATGCTTGATTTACTTGACCGCATCAAAACCTTAGCAGAAGCTTGCCAACGGC
This sequence comes from Methylococcales bacterium, assembly GCA_018672285.1. Taxonomy (GTDB): domain Bacteria; phylum Pseudomonadota; class Gammaproteobacteria; order JABHGC01; family JABHGC01; genus JABHGC01. Next base: position 1,335 of record JABHGC010000191.1, on the reverse strand, counting down.
AAAACGAGGTCAATGGTGGTGTTGTCGCTTTAAGCCAGCAATATACAGAACGCGCACTCGCAATTCTACATGGCGATACCCCTGGAGCAAAACTCTACGGCAAAGAAGGCCGCGCTCATCAAACCTATTCCCCTAAAACACTTGGCAGAGTATAGACACTATGGATTTGTCGGCTTTCTGGCAGTTTTTCAAGCCGATAACTAAATCCTCTAGTGGTGTAAACAAAAAACTAAAAGACTCGGGCAAAATAGCTGTATTACTCAAATATTTTCATCAAGACCGAATTTTGGCAAGAGTCCACCTTCCCTCCGACACCAATGAATACAATAGCGCCATTATTTCAGCTGATCGCGAGCACAAGACGTTCGATTTAGATGAGCTAACACCAGAAGAAGGCAACCCGTTACTATTAAAAGACCACCACGTTACAATCAATGCCCAAGTTAGAGGGATTAGCGTTCACTTTGAAGCTGAATTAAAACACAGCAAGACATCATCAGGGGTCGCTTTACACACATTTCACTTTCCTAAAGTCGTCGAATATTTACAACGGAGAAGTTTTTTCAGAGCAAAATTAAGCGCAGGAAACCCTATCTCATTTTCAGGTATTCATCCTGACACACGAAAAAGAATCACAGGTAACCTCACCGATATTTCCATTCAAGGCATTGGTGCCACCATTTACTACAATGGCCAAATTTATCGCGGTGAAAAATTTAAGAGCTGCAGGTTAACACTGCCTAACCATGAAACCATCAGCTTAAGCATAGAAGTTAAGCAGGTTAAAAAAATTAAAACCAATTCACAGTTTCATATAGGTTGTATTTTTTCTGAGATAGATAGTAACGCGCGCAAGAAAATTGAGAGAATGATTCGGACCATTGAGCGGAAACAACTTCGAAGCAAAAAGAAGCGGTGATCGAAGATGGCATAACCTCTTATATCACTCTAAATCACAATAACGCTGATAATCTTCTGGCCGATCAATGTCCCATAGCGTAGGAAGCACTACAGGCTGAATATGACAGTCACTTAAAATGGCGAGCGATTGCTGTAAAACCTTATCTGTTCCCCAGTCAATATGATTAAAAATTTGAGGGACGGCTTGGGTTAATCCTAAGCAGACATACCCGCCATCTTCAGCGGGTACAAACACCACTGATGACTGAGACAATCCACGGATGACAGATAGAATAACGTCAGAAGTTAATCCTGGGCAGTCACACCCAACCAGTAATACTTGATCATATTGCCGCAAAGCACTCTCTGCTGCAGAAGACATTTTAGCACCTAAATCTCCAGCCACTTGCTGATGAACAGGAACCTCATACTGTG
>JABHGC010000123.1 GCA_018672285.1 Methylococcales bacterium | reverse complement strand
GATGAACACTCATTCCGGAAAATTGAACAAAGTGTTCATCTTCCGTCGGAATAGGTGTTCATCATGAATCGGAATCAGTGTTCACCTTCGATCGGAATGGGTGTTCATGATGCGCCGGAATACGCAGGTATCACACATGCGACAAGAAACAGGGGTGACAATATTAACTAAATGGGGTTTTACAGCAGATATCGTTGATGTTGCTGCAAACGCTCAATATTGGAATTATGAAGGAACTGACCAGATAGATTATGTTGATGTGGTGACCATGGCACACTTGGTTTATCAGGAGCATCGGTCAGAAGAAGGTCGAGAGCGACTTACATCATCCCCTGTTTTTCAAAAAATTCCACTGACAGATGATGAGATTCAAGACCGTATTGATGAGGCGACCGTGATGAAGAGTCTACTCATTAGTTAGCCATTGTTGTTATTGTTATTATTGTTATTATTGTTGTTATTGTTATTATTGAATTCATATTCTAATAAAAAGGGTTCTGATCCTATATCTTGTATTCGATCCTTATTTTGATATGCTTCTTGGTCGATTTTATGAATGGTTTTACCGTCAAAATGCCAGAAGGTATCTTGATCCCTAGTGACGTCGTGTGTGCTGATACGCTTTTTATTTCGGTAATAATGTAATGACTGTCCTGCGATAACGCAATAGGGTTGATCTTTTCTATCCGTCACCATTTGATTGCTGATTATTTGAGCAAGTGTTGAGACTTGTTCTGGTTTAATGCCTGCAAGCACTAACAATTGTTGTGTTGTTGCTGCGAGTTTTGCAATTTGTTTCGGGCCGAGATAGTGGGTAATCATAAAGGGTTCTCCGGGAGCCAAAAAAACTCCATATTCTGAAACGGTAGATTGATGGCTTGAATGTGGTAAAACGCATTGTTTTTCTGTTTTTGATAGTGGTATTCACGCAAGCTTTGTGTCGTGAAGAAACAATTGTTGAGTATGTTACCAATAAAATGGGGCTGTAAATCATTCAATAGTCCATTTAGTGACCAGAAAACATACTCTTCACCCAGTAAAGGGCTACTTTGAAGTAAGTGATAGAATACTTGGTGGGTAGCTGTATGCGCTTGTTTTGTACGTTGTTCATCCCCATAAATGACAGGGGTATCTCGTAATAGTTGTATGCACAATGTGTTTTTGTAAATATCTTGGCAATTCACATTGAACAGTGAGCGAGGCATATGGATTGAGATGTCATCATCACTGTTGAGAGTGTGAAAACTGCGGACCGTTTTTAAAAGCTGTGAGGATAGCCTGGTCTGTTCATTATTAATGCTTAAGGTGAATACGTTGTCGGCGTAAAGTGTTGATAATATCTCGTCATGTGATATGAGGTTTAAAAGGCTATTTTCAGGGCGGTATAACTCTGGTGTAATGTTATTTTGATTGAGATTGCTAGATTTTTCTTCTTCAATGGCATTTTTAATGGCCAAATCTGGGTGAATAGTGACTGTATATTGGCGTAAAGTCGCCGGCTTGTCGGTCGCTTTAGGGAATCGAGCAGGGTATTCCTTATACAGCGTTTTTTGCAGCTCACAGGTATAAGATTTACCACGGTTTTGCTGTGACTTAACAAAAGCACAACCGGTATGACATAAATGGAGGTAATCACACTGCTGGCAGTCTTCATGCAGCCCATGTTGTTGATGCACTGTTTGAATGTTGCTTTTGGCATTGTCCAGAATGGTTTCGATAGTGTGCTCAAAAATATTCCCATAATGAAATTCTGGTACGCCCTGGCCTCTGACACATGAATAGATATTGCCATCACTTTGCAGTAAGAAAAACCGCTCACCACAATTAGTCGCATTGGTACAATAAGACGGGGTAAACTCATCAAACCAGTGGTTTTTAAAGCCGTACTCTAGTTCGGTGCCAACAAAATGTTGTTTTAACGTATGGAAAAATGCTACTTGCTGATGGCCACTGACAGCCGCTGTCATTGTATTATTAAAGCTGTATTTCTCATCATTGAGATCTGATTCAAAGCCAAACATGACATTAAACTGGTTCATATCAAAATCATATTCATGCTGCAGCGTCCATATGTCGTCAATAATGGATTGTGTATTTTCCAGGTGTTCTTTGAAAAGCGTTGTTGATATTTTTTTACTGTGAGGGTATTGGCTGAGTAATCGTACATTGTTTAGCGTGTGAGCTAAGGTTGATCCGCCCTTTTTTGTCGTCCGGTACTTATCATGTAGTTTTAGCGGTAAATCAATGCTGGCACTGATTGAGACTTTGTTTTTTAGTAAAACATCATAGTGTTTTTCAAAATTATATAAATTGGTTTTGATGTGTGGGGCATATTTTTTAAATCCTTTGGCGGATAAAACATCGTAATGTTGTAAATAATGCTGTTTGATACGCTGAAATAAATCAGAGAGAACGGTAGAGGGTAGGGTGGTGACTTCTCCGCCATGGAGGGACACATTAAAAGGCAGTATGTTTGCAGAATTTAATTTATCTAATGCGAAATTTAAGGTGCTCAGGGCATTTTTTTGGTCTTGTTTTAAGGTGTTGTTGTCTATCTGATGGCCAAGATAACAGTAGCGACAGCCTAAATTACAAAAGAGGGTGGGCACATAGAGTAAGTGGATGGTTTGTGGTTGTTGTTTTGTCACGCGGCTTATTTCTCTATCCAATAATTGCCTTCTTTCAACTCTAACGCCACAGTATTGGGGATTTTGTGTTTATGTAGCAATTTTTCAATGTCTCTTATTAAGCTTTCTAGCTTGACATTCTTCTGCTCAAAATGCAGGTGCAGCCTAGCATCGTATGGTTCGTTTATAGACGCTTCATCAGACAGTAAATGGATAATTTCATCGTAATTAAAAATGCGGTCTTCAGGATTTTTTACCATGGCTTTGGTAATAAATTCAATTAAATTTGGGGTGACAGAGGGGACGGTTAACTCTATGGCAGGTGGGGTTTCAAGCAAGTGGTGCTGAATGGCACTTTGCATATTGGTTATTTTAAAGGGCGGTTTGCATGCCAGCATAAAATAAGCAACGATACCTAAAGCATAAATATCAACCCTACCATCAATAGGATCTCCCTTTAGTAACTCTGGTGACAGATATTGTAAGGTGCCGCCAACGGAGTCTGATGTGGTGTTTGTGTTGCTCGAAATACCAAAATCCATGAGTTTAATACTGTTATCCTGTAATAAAAGAATATTGGCAAGCTTGATGTCTCTGTGAATAATGCCGCCATTTTTTTCGTTGTGCGTGTATTGTAAGGCTTTGGCTACTTGTTGTAATATTCGGCATGTTTGTTGGCTATCAAAAGCACCATGTTTTTGCATGTGTTGCTTTAAGTCTTCGCCTTGTAATTTTTCCATGACAATGAAAGCCGTTGCATACGCTTCTATCGTTTCAAATACATGGACAATATTAGGGTGTTGAAATCGAGCAATGGTTTTGGCTTCTTGTTTGAATCTGGCTTTAAAGTCTGGTTTACAGGCGATTTCATATTTTAGCATTTTAATGGCGACATGGCGGTCTAAATCAGGGTCGTAGGCATTGTAAACAATGGCCATGCCACCTTCGCCAAGCACCTCTAATATTTGGTATTTTCCAACGGTCCGAAAACCATTGTCAGCATCCAGTCGAGATTTCATTAAAGCCGTCATTGCGCTGGCAAGTTGAGTATGCTTTGTCATTAAAGTCTGAAAATTATCGCGAGATAAAATAAAGGTTTTTGTGGGGGTTTCCGCAATGACATTTGCTTGTCTTGGCTTGCCAGAGAGTAAGGCAATTTCTCCGACTACAGCGCCTTTACTGAGGATAATGTTTCTATTGTCAAGCTCTACTCGTACGCTACCAGAACGGATGAGCAGCATGTGGTTGCCTGGGGTGCCCTTAGTGATGAGATGGTCACCAGAGGCAAAGTCACTCTCATGCATGTGTTGCGATAATTCATCAATAATATGGCTATCAAGTGTTAAAAATGTCTTGACGCCGCTGAGAAATAAGGCGGCAGCATCATGGTCTTCGATTTTTTTTATGTCCATAGCTTATGGTCTTTGTGCGGGTATTTGGGTTTGGTACTGAGCAAAATTTTTGCCCTGCACTTGAATGGTCACAGCATGATTGTGGGGTGTGGTTCGTTCTAGTACTCGGCTAACGACTTTCATGAATTTGGCTTTTTGATTTTTTAAAATCTTCCAGTCTTTGCGGGCGTTGGTTGGGAATCCTTTGGCCGTAATGGTATAGGATTCACCACTTTTGAGTTTGAATTGGCAGTGGTGGTTGTTCTCAGTAATCTCAATGGTTTGTAACGCTTGGTAGAAAATAATGGTCTCACCTAAGGTAAAAAAATCATCTGTGACAACAATGGCTTGCGATGCTTTTGTCATGGCAAAATAGGTGATTAGGGCGGGAATACCTAGAATAAAAAACAGGGTGCCACTGTATTGAAAGACCGCAAGAAATATGCAAATGATGGTGATGATCACGACGGCGTTTATTAGGGGGTGGGTAAAGTATAAAGGTGACCGCGTTTTAATGGTATATTTGTACTTGGCTGCAGTGTTCATGTGGGTGTGGTTTAAGCGTGAGTGAACTTAGGCTTAAGTATAGCAGGTTAGAGAATTTTATGATGAATTTTGTGAAGTGTAAGTTGTTGATATTTATTGCTTTGGTTGTTTGTTTTGGGCGTGTCGATGCAGATGAGTTTCAACAAAAAGCACTCAGTTTTTTAAAGCAAACAAGTCAGTTATATAAAAATAAGCAATACACTGAAGCGATTGCAACTGCCAAGCATGCACTCGCTATGGCAGAAAAAAGTGACCAGCCTCAGCAGAAGACCATTGCAGCTGCGATCGCAAAAATTGCAATCAATTGTCGGCTTGCTAAAGACATTGAGTGTGCACTTGAGTTTTATCAAAAATCTATTGAGCAATATCAAGCGTTAGGCTGGGAGAAGAAAGAAACACGCCGTTGGCATATATTGGCTGATCTATACCAGCAAAAGCAGCAATTACCTGAGCAATTGAATGCACTAAACAAAGCACTGGCGCTAGAGGTAGCAAAGGCGTTACCCGCTGCGGCTTTAACTCACTTGAAAATTGGATGGAACCATGACGCATAGCTGAACTTTAGTGCGGCGGTAAATGCTTACCATAAAGCAATGCAATTAGAGAAAAAACTCAAGGTAAAAACGGTGAGTGCGCTACCGCGCTATTATTTGGCGGCATCCTATCAGCGGCTGCATCAATTAGACCAGTCTCTTCGTTGGTATAAAGAGGCATTGGCACTGTATCGTGAACAAAACAATGCTGAGGGTCAAGCGCTTGCATTGTATGGTATCGGGGGCATTCAGCAGTCAAGACTTGATTATGCTCAGGCGATAAAATCGTATGAAAAAGTGATTGCTGTGCTACACGCTCAACCTCAATCTAGCGTGGCTGCTAATGCACTCAATTCTCTGGCTGAAATTGCAATCATACAAGATCAGTATGAAAAGGCTGAGCAGTATTTACAGCAATCAATCCATATTGCGAAAGCGGCACAATTTGACTCAGGGCTTGCGGTGTATTTAGCGAACATGGGTAATGTTGCTCAGTGGCGGCAGGATTATCCGCTATCGGTCTCATATTATCAGCAGGCAATCGTGTTGGCTGAAAAGATGAATATGCCAGGCCATGTCTCTAACTTTAACATGTTTCTAGCACGCGTTTATGCGACCTGGGGGCAATACCCTAAAGCATTGGCAATACTCAAGGCGCAGGAGGTGTTTCTACAAAAACACAAATTATATCCTGAGTTAATGCAAATTCATTTAGATTTTGGCGCGATTTATTTAAAATTAAGCGAGTATGAGCGAGCGAGTCAATATTACAAACAAGCTTTATCTGTTATTGAACAATATGATTTACAGATATTTAAACCTGCAGCTTTAAATGGCCTTGGCAATATCGCTTTATCCACTGACCGTTATGATGATGCCATTCACATTTTTACTGAAGTGATGCAGATAGATGAGAAACATCATCGTCAAGGTGCAATCGCTTCGAGCTTAAATAATATAGCAGGTGTCTATAGGGCTAAGGGGCAGTATGATATTGCACTTGATCATCTTTATCGCGCCATTGACATTTTTAAGCAGCTTGATAAACCTTCTAGCGTTGCTATGGTGAATGTTGCTGTTGCTGATATTCTGCGTATGCTGGGTCAATACGAACAAGCTTTAGCCGTGGCGGCAACAGCTCAAGATGTGTTTGAGCGCACAGGTGAGCGCCGAGCATTAGCCAGTATTTTACATGAAATTGGCATGATAAAATCTCAGCAGAATAAAGATACAGATATTTCAGCGGTATTAACGCAAGCGTTAAAGATCAGTCAGGCACTGAATGATCAAGATTTAACGATTAAAATAAAGCTCTCATTTGCAGTGTTTTATTTGCAACGTCAAAATTACACGTTAGCAAGTGAGAATCTGAAGCAGGTGATTGAACAATCAAAAGCGATAAAAACGCCTTCTCTTGAGGCGAGGGCCATTCACTATTTGGGTAATATTGAATTTGAGAAAAATCACTATACTCAAGCAATAGGCTATTTTTTACACTCTCTTGCCATCAACAAAAAATTAACTCGCAAGCGTGAGGCTGCCGATGACTTAACGTTGTTGGGGCAGTCATATAAGGAGCTTCATCAGTATGATAAGGCGGAAAGCTATTTACTTGAGGCCATTTCACTGAAAGAAGAGATAAGACTGACTGCGAAAGGGGGGGCTAAGCGAGATTATCTAGCAAGCCAGATTGTAACTTATGAACAATTAGTGTCGAATTATGTCTCATTAAAACAATATGGACATGTATTTGAAGCCATAGAGTTGTCTCGGGCAAAGGCATTACTGGCTCAATTGTCATTAGGTGAGAAGGTGCTTAAACCAACTTTGACAGCTGTAGTTAAGGAAAACTTGCATCAAGATGAAGCGGTTCTTGTTTATGCGAATAGCCGCTTGCCTGAGCTTGTTCAGGTAGTGCTCTCAACTGAGGTAACTCATGCACTGGAACAGTCCAGTTTACTTGACGGGAGTGACAGTTTGCAAAGCATCATTACCGAGTACCGGGCACAGTTAACTCGTCCTATCAGTGGAGGCGCCTCTCGCGGCTTTTTTGTACAGCCTAAGGTGGCTACTCATTCGAAGGCGCGCTCTCAAAAGCAGCTCTCTCAACTGTTGTATCAAAAATTAATTAAACCCATTGAGCCTCTGCTTGCAGGAAAAAATAAGCTTATTATTGTACCTGATGGGCTGTTGGCGTTTTTGCCATTTGAGACGCTGATGGATGAAGCGGGTGTGTATTTAGGGGTAAAATTTCAAATAACTTATACCCAATCAATGGGGGTACTAGACGCGATTACATCTAGGCCAAAAGTGTCAGGAAAATTACCTGTGATGGCCTTTGGTGGCGCGGTTTATGAGCGCCCTTTTTTGCATCGTGCAAAAGTGGTTAATAACGCTCAAATTAAGCACTTAAGCCAAAAAATAGCGCAAAAAAATCAACACAATGAATCCATTTTATTTGCCTATGATGCGTTGGGTATTAGTGGTTGGAGCCCATTGCCGGGTACTGTGCAAGAGGTTAACCACATTGGCCGGGTTATGCCAAAGGCGACCTTGTTTAGAGGGCGAAAAGTCACCGAAAGTAACGTGAAGTCACTTTCGAAGCAGGGTAAGTTAAAAGACTATCGAGTGATTCACTTTGCCACGCATGGCATTGTTGTGCCTGAAATTCCCGAGTTATCATCGATTGTGCTGTCGCAATTTACAGGTGATCATAAAGAAGATGGTTATTTAAGCTTGAGTGAGATTGCTAAGCTTAAATTGGCCGCAGATTTTGTGAATTTATCGGCTTGCGAAACAGGCCTTGGAAGAGTGTATGGAGGGGAGGGCGTTGTCGGTCTTAACTCCGCGTTCCTGGCTGCTGGTGCTCAAGCGGTTTCGTCTTCTTTATGGACAGTGAGTGATACGGCAACCAATCTTTTTATGAGTCAGTTATATACTTTGGTTGAGCGGGATAAAATGAGTTATGCTGCTGCGATGGCAGAGGTCAAGCGGGGGTTTATTCGTGGTGAGCATGGGGATGAAATGAAACACCCTTTTTACTGGTCTGCCTTTGTGTACTATGGTGTTAGCCACTGAGATGTCATCAACCCTTTTTAATGTTTAATTTCCAATAAAGAATCAGGCAATATTATGTCGGTACATTTGACTACAGAAACGTTGAAATCTATTTACTTGTTTGCCTCCCTAAGCCAGGAAGAGCTTGTTCGTGTTGCACAATTTAGCTATTTAAAAAAATTTGCAGCTGGGGAAACAATTTTTGATCATGGCAAGCCTGCCGATGCCTTTTATTGGGTGCAAAGTGGTAAGGTGAAAATATTTCGCTTATCTCCTGATGGTGAGGAAAAGGTTTTTAAGGTATTTGAACCAGGAAGAACCTTTGCTGAGGCTCTGATGTTTTCTGCTGCACCTGCTTACCATGTTAACGCAGAAGCTTTGCAAGAGAGTTATGTGTTGGTGGTCAATGCTAATGAATATAGGGCAGTTTTATCTCAATCGGTGGAAAGTTGCTTCCAGTTGATGGGGGAGATGAGTGGCCGGATGCAGTCTTGGTTAACTGAGATCGATAATTTAACCTTAAAGAATGCGAATTATCGTTTAGCGTATTTTCTACAAGAACATATCCAACAGCAACATGATAATTCAGCGGTGGTACAAATCGATATGCCAAAGCATGTACTGGCATCGCGCTTGTCCGTAAAACCAGAAACGTTATCTAGGTTGTTAAAGCAGCTGCAGAAAAGTGGGGTCATTGATGTCGAGAAGCGCAGTGTGACGATTTTAGATATGGTGCGTTTTAAACAGTTATTGGATGAAGAGTGATGGGGCACTACGATTTAATCGATATCGGTGTCAATTTAACGGATAAATCTTTTCGTTCTGATGTTGATGCGGTGATTCAGCACGCTGCAAGTGTTGGTGTGAACAGGTTAGTTGTTACAGGGACAACGGTAAAAGAAAGTATTGAGGCAGTAGGTCTTGCTGAGCGGTATCCTGGGCAAGTGTATACCACTGCAGGTGTTCATCCGCATTATGTCAAACACTGTGACGATTATAGTTTACAACAGCTTCGTGATTTGGCGGCGCACCAATCAGTTGTGGCCATTGGTGAATGTGGTTTGGATTTTAACCGAAATTTATCACCACAAAACACACAAATTGATTGGTTTGAGCAACAGCTTAATTTGGCTATTGAGCTTAATATGCCTATTTTTTTGCATCAGAGAGATGCACATGATGCCTTTATGGAGGTGCTAAAGCATAAACATGCTCAAATGGCAGCCGGTGTGGTGGTGCACTGTTTTACCGGTACTGTTGCTGAAGTTTTGGATTACAACGAGTTGGATTTATATATTGGCGTGACAGGCTGGGTATGTGATGAGCGTCGTGGGCAGTCGTTGCAAGAAGCGGTTAAGCACATTCCTTTAAATAGGCTTATGATTGAGACGGATGCGCCTTATTTATTACCGCGTGATTTAAAGCCAAAACCAAAATCTCGGCGAAATGTGCCTAGCCATTTACCGCATATTTGCGAAAGTGTTGCTCGTTTTATGGGGAAGCCAGTTCAAGAGGTTGCAGAGCAAAGTACGTTGTCAGCAAAGCGTTTTTTTAATTTACCGTGAGAGGCTAGATTTTTCTATATCTAAAAAATAATCCTTTATGCCTGAGCCATTAAAAAATTTATATACAGAGCAACTTGTTGCTAATGTATGCGCTGAAATTAAGCGGCACGAACTCTCTTTTAGCAGTAAGAAAATGAAGCAGAGTGTCTTTTCGAAAGGTTGGAAAGATAAAGCGTTAAAAGCGCGTATGTCTCATATTGCTGTTTCACTCAAGCCGCTTCTGCCTGAAAAGTACAATGATGCCGTTGCTATTTTAAAGCTGGCATCCCAGGCCTTTTCAGGTTTTGAGTATATGTTTTTTCCAGACTTTGTTGAACGTTACGGGTTGAATGATTTTGATGTTTCAATGTCCGCATTGGCTTGCTTTACAGAGTACGCTAGCGCTGAATTTGCAGTGAGGCCTTTTATTGTGCGTGAGCAAAGCCGTATGATGCAACAAATGAAGCAATGGGCTTTGTCTGATAATCACCATATTCGTCGTTTAGCCTCCGAAGGGTGTCGGCCACGCCTGCCTTGGGCGATGGCATTGCCTGAATTTAAAAAAGATCCTCAAGCTGTGCTTGAGCTTCTTGAGCTGTTGAAGCAAGACCCAAGTGAGTATGTCCGGCGTAGCGTGGCGAATAATTTAAATGATATTGCTAAAGATCATCCGCAGGCTGTGTTGTCAGTGGCTAAGCGCTGGCAAGGGTTGAGTGCTGAAACCGATAAATTGGTGAAACATGCGTGTCGAACATTGCTCAAGCAAGGCAATGCTGATGCATTAGCACTATTTGGGTTTAAAGCGCCCAAGCATGTTCTGGTCAATGATTTTACGCTACAGCCTTCAGTTGCACTCGGTGGTGACTTGGCATTCTCTTTTGTTTTGCAAACAAATAAGCCTCAGCTTGGCCTACTGCGTGTTGAATATGCCGTTGATTTTATGAAAAAAAATGGCAAGCAAGCACGGAAGGTTTTTCAAGTGTCTGAATCTCTTTGCACCACATCTCAAAAAGTGGTGACGAAGCACTTTTCTTTTAAGGCCATTTCTACGCGCAAATATTACACTGGCGAGCATCAGCTTGCGGTGATTGTCAATGGTGCACAATTAGCGTGTGCACACTTTGTGCTGACAGCGTAATTTTGGTATAAAGTGAGCCTAAATTTAGTCCATAGGATCACCACATTTTGTCTAGCTCATCCACGTCGGATCACTTTGTTAAGCGTAACGGGATTGAATTTGCGGGTACCCATCTTATTTTTGACTTCTGGGGGGGCAGTAGGGTCGATGACTTAGCGTTTGTGGAAACGGCCTTACGAGACAGTGTGATAGCGGCCAATGCCACTTTGTTACATTTGCATCTGCATCACTTTAGCCCTTGTGGCGGCATATCGGGGGTTGCGGTGTTAGCTGAATCACATATCAGTGTACATACTTGGCCAGAGAGAGGGTATGCGGCATTTGATGTATTTATGTGTGGAGATGCTGAACCAGAATTGACCATTCCAGTTCTGAAACGCGCTTTTAAGCCTAAAAAAATGACCATTTCGGAGCATTTGCGCGGTGTTGTTGATGATAAAGCAGAGTAATTACTGTGCTTCTATTTCGGTTTGAACATAGCCTCGTTCAGCCATGCAATTTTGGTATATTTGACTGCTTCTGAAATTGTTTTGAGCCACAGAACGGCTACTCGGTAAAATGGTACCATTTGCACTCACTTCAACAGGTGCTGCTAGCTGACGACTCTTGTTACCTTTGTTGGATTCAGAGTGGCACTCGGCAATGTCTTTAGAAGACGCATTTGAACCATCTGGGCTTTTCCAAGCATACTTTGCACTGCACGACCAAAAGGTCATGCAAAGTGAGAGTATAAGGAGTTGTTTGCTTTTGCTCATGTCGTCGCTTTGCTAAGTGAGAGTGAAGTTTCGATTAACGCCACTGATGGCCATCGTTTCTTTAATGCCAGGACTGGCATTCACGATGGACAATTCTGGGTGTTTAGGGCTGCTTTTAGCTGTCCCGTAAAGCAAGAATAGTAAGCCAATGCCTGAGCTCTCTGCAAACTCAACTTCTTGGAAATCAATGACGATTTTTTCAACATCGTTGATGTGGTCTGTATAACAACTGCGAAAATCTTTTTGCAAGCTGCCTCTCATGGACTGTTCAGAAACTTTAATAGTCAAGGTGTTATCGAGAACGGTAGATGAAATCGGCATGTCGTTAGTCTCCTAATTGATAATCAAACAATAGACAAATTCGGGTATAAATCAAGTGGGCATTGTTCAAAATGTGACTGAGACAAGGTAAGCTTGCGAGATGGGTAACCAAGCTGTAGGCCGTGACTGGTCGCTACAATGGATTTAAGGTTGTGAATAATGTCGGTGTCAAAGAAAGCTTTTTGGGCAGTGGTCGTCATTTTAATTAGTGGGCTTGCTGTCTGGGTGCAATCACAATTTGTGGAAGAACCCACCTTTTGGTTAACTGTGTTACATGTGTTGTTGAATGCTATTTTATTGACGTTTGTCGTCATGCCTTTTTTTATTGTGCACCGAAGACTCTTGTTAAGTTCTAAAAAATGGTTGTCACGCTGGTCAGGTGTGGCCATTGAGTTTATTTTTTATATTCAAGTTGTTATTGGTTTGTATTTGCTATTACTCGGTGATACCGATGGCTTGGAGGCGTCAGCCCTGTGGTTACATTTGAATTTAAGCCTGTTGTTTATCTCATTCATTGTTTTGCATTTAGTGCTTGTCAAAATATTATCAAAGCGAGCGCATTGATGAGGCTTGTTGTATTTGGGTGTGCACTGTTGCTCAGTAGTTACCATGCCGTTGCAGATGTTGTGAGCCAGCAAGCCTATAAAGTGGACCGTTATGTCTATTGTTTGGTCAGTGAAAAAAGTGGCTCGGAGAAAACCTATATTGGCACCGGGGTTCAGCTCAAACCTGGTTTGGTGGCAACGGTTGCACACCAAGTGAATGGTATGGACAGGATAACAGCCTATCGCGGTGAGCATGCTATTTCTGCTGGCAGTGTTGTTGTTATGGATGTTGCCAATGATTTGGCTCTCATTAAAATTGAACCTTTTCCAGGTGGTATAGGGTTTAAGCGCTTAGCTGAGGCAGAGCAGAGCGAGGGTGTGTTTGGCATTGGTTGCCCTTACGGACTTTTCCATGCAATTACTCAAGGGGTTGTCAGAAATCCTTTGGCTTCGGTTGATGGTCAACGAGTCATTCAGGTGACGATGCCCATTAAAATTGGTGACAGTGGTGGGCCTGTGTTTGATCTGCATGGGCAGTGGCTCGGTTTGGTCACAGGATATTTAAAACGGACACCAGAAGTTGGGGTTGTTATCCCCGTTGATCTATTGGTGGCACTTGTCAATAATTCGGTGGATTTATGGCGTTAATCATTTCCAATGCAGTCTCTATTCCTGATGATGAAATTGATCTGCCTGCTATTCGGGCACAAGGTGCGGGAGGTCAGAATGTGAATAAAGTCTCCTCTGCTATCCACCTGCGCTTTGATATACAGGCGTCTAGCTTGCCAGAGTTTTATAAGTATGAGTTGTTAAAGCTGAAAGATAAGCGCATCAATAAAGAGGGGGTGATTGTGATTAAGGCACAGCAATTTCGGACACAAGAAAAAAACCGAGAAGATGCTTTAAACCGACTTCAGGAACTGGTTAAAGGTGTGGCTGTTGTGCAAAAAGCGCGTAAAGCGACCAAACCGACAAAAGGCTCGAAAACAAGACGATTAGACGGTAAATCGCACAGAGGAAAAGTAAAGGCTTTACGTAAAAAAATTCTGGACTGACATATATCGCTGTATAACGTGTCACGATTCTCGCAAGTAAAATACATGCCCTCGGGGTTTGAACGGTTGAATGATACGACCGCCCTGAGGCGGTCGGGTTATTCTACAACCATTGGTTATTTATGTTTATTCTGTCTCTTTAGGTACTTTTCCACACATGGTTTTAGATATCCGAATGACTAAGTTTTCCCCTCGAGTCCCTTCGTAATGGGCTAAGCGATCAATCATGCATTGGCTTAACACCGTGTCTTTTGTGATGAGTAACATATCATTTTCTGCAAATAGATCTGCTGTTACAACCATATAGGGCTTTAACGATTTGACGGATAAGGCGTAATCTTGCAGTCCACGCAATTGATCAGGTTGTTTTTCTTTCAGGTGCTTCAAAAACTTTTGCACAACGCCGGGATCATACAACCGGTGGATGTTCACTGTGAGATAGTCACGCGCTTGTGCCACATCAAAGCCGTTTTGTGTCATCATCATGTGGTAATCGACAACAACTCTCAATATTCTTGCGGTTAGGGGGATATCTTTGCCAATGATAGCATCGGGCACGCCGCTCCCATCAAAATTTTCATTTTGGTGACGAATGATGCGGCCGATATGGCTCAACCCTGCCATTGGTAACAGTGCTGCTTCACCTAGCTCAGGGTAACGTTGATATTCATCTTGTTGCTCAGGTGTTCTTTTGTCTGGTGGCGTTTGTAGTAATTGATCTGAAAAACCAATTTTTCCAAGCTGACAAAGCATGACAACATGCTGCAGGTCTGAATGGTCAGTGATCCCTAGTTTGTCGCATAGTTCGCTGACATCCTCAGTAATGCGTTCCATCGTTTGTGGTGTGATACCAATTCGCATGTTAATGAGGTTGGCAAAGGTTTTAATACTGGCATAGCAAGATTGCTGTAACTGTTCTTTTGCCATATCCAAAAAGGTGACTGTCTCATCTAGTTCATGATTGGTTGTCGCCACTTGTTCATACAGCTGGTCATTTTCTTGTTCCAGAGCTTCGGTCATTGACATGCTTTCATCTTTTAGCCGCTTTTTTTCTAGCTCTGAGTCGATCACTTCTCTTAGCGCGTTATTGTCCCAAGGTTTGGTCACATATTGGTTGATTTTCCCATCATTAATCGCACGAACAGTGGCTTCCTGTTCAGAAAACCCCGTGAGCAATACGCGGCGTGTGTTTGGCACACATTTAGCTGCATGAGATAAAAAAGTGGCACCATCCATTTCTGGCATTCGCATATCAGAAATAATCAAATCAAAGTTTTCTTTATTCAATATCTCTAAAGCTTCTGCGCCACTATTTGCCAGTGTGATTGAATAATTTTTTTGCCGAAACACACGTTTTAATGACATGAGAATTGAAGGCTCATCATCAACACATAATATTTTTGGTTTATTTTCAGTCATTGTCTGATTCCTTCGTTCTTATGTTAGTTATTAGAATAGTTCAACCTGTCTAAGCTGTCAATCAGGCGTTATGTTCAATATTGACAATTGTGAAGTTCATCACTATTCTGTTTAAACAGACTAAAATTTCGGTTCGGTTCTAAGTAATGACTACAGAAAAAGTGTACACCACGGGTGAAGTGGCAAAATTTTGCAATGTGAATTTTCGCACTGTCATTCGTTGGATTCAAAAGGGTTATCTTTCAGCATACCAGCTGCCTGGGCGAGGGGATAACCGGATTTCACAGTCTTCTCTGATGACCTTTATGCAGGCTAACAATCTGCCTATTCCTTCAGAGTTTGATCAGGAGCAACGGATTTTGATTGTGGATGACGAAAAGGAAATGGCCAGTGCAATTCAGCGTGTACTTAAGCGCAAAGGTTTCACCACAGAAATCGCAGAAAACGGCTTTGTTGCAGGACACCTAATGACCTCTTTTAAACCACAGTTGATGACTTTAGATTTGCGAATGCCTGGCTTGAGTGGTCATGATGTCCTGCATTTTATCAAGCAAAACGAAGCGCATAAACACATTAAAGTATTGGTCATCTCAGCTCAGCCTGAAGCAGACTTAAACCGCGCACTGGCTGAAGGGGCTGATGCGATCCTTGCCAAACCTTTTCAAAATGGGCAGTTAATATCATCAATTGAGCAGCTTTTAGCTTAGGGAGTAAATATGCAAGGCATTGTTTTTTCGCAGCTTTCAAATATGGTTATTGAACAATTTGGCATGCAATTTTGGAATGAGGTGTTAGAGGCTACTGCCCCCGATTCGCAGGGAGTTTATACTGCAAGCGCCCAATATGATGATAGCGAGCTTTTTGCCTTGGTCACTACCTTGTCTGAAAAAACAAAAATGCCAGTGGAGGATCTGGTGCGTGCTTTTGGTGAATTTTTATTTCCAAAACTCCTTATGCACCTCCCTTTCTCCTTTGAAAATCATACGATGAAAGATTTTTTGCAAGAAGTTGATCAGGTGATTCATAAAGAGGTTGAACGTATGTATCCTGGCGTCTACCTACCAAAGATCCATTGCATTGACACCGGTGAGAAAAGTTTAACGCTGGTTTACCATTCAAAACGAAAATTGTGTCATTTGGCTGAAGGCTTAATTTATGGTGCTGCAAAACATTTCTCCTCTCAGGTCACTCTTAATCACGCCCAGTGTATGCATAGAGGGGATGAAGACTGCCACTTATTACTAGAATTCTAGTGGCTAAGACAGTTTAATGCGCTAATATCCCTCTATGAAAGGCTTTAAGCTAGCTAATTTGAATGGTTAAATTTATCGGGTTATTGATTGTATGTAAGGCCATATTGCTGATTGTCCAATAGAAGCCATGTTTTCTGAATGTAAAATTTGTTTGCGGGTAATGTCTAACCTTTTTTTACTCTGTTGTATTGTTTCGTTGCTTGAGCGTAGTGCTTCGATGGCGTCTTGCCTTCTGGTTTCTACTTCATATAAACGTAGTGCTGTTGACAGCGTGTGTGCGAGTATTTCAGGTGTGACGTAATTTTTGTGTAGATAGCATGAGGCACCGGCATCCATTAAATTGATCACTACGGTTTCACTTTTCTCACCTGCCATCAGAACTATCGGTTGCTTAAGCCTTGCTAGTGATAATTTTTTATAAAAATCTTGTGCTGTTCCATCAGGTAGTAAGTCATTTATGAGTACACAATCAAAGGTGTTGCTGTGTAAATAAAGTAAGCCTTCAGCACAATTTTCAGCCTCAGTGACATTAACAGAAATATTGGCAGACTTTAGTGAGCGCATAATAAGCATACGGTCAATTATTTCATTATCGACCAATAATACAGAGAAGGTTTTCATCATCTTAGAACCTCTATTATTTTTTCAATAGCATCAAAGGTACTGACGATCTTGAGGGGATCGCCAAAATATAATGCTTAAGAAAATATCTGTTGAGTTGCTGTGGTGATGCAAAATTATGCTGTTGCATGCCTAGTGTTTGATAACCGCCTGGTTGCGTAATTCAGTGTTAGCGGTTTCCTGAATTGTTTCAGTGACATTACAACACCGTCATACATACCCATGATTTTGGCCATGAAAAAATAAATTGACTGCCTGTTATACCGTCAGACACAATCTCAATGGATCCGCCATAAGACTCAATGATTTTTTTCACAACTGCTAATCCAATCCTGGTACTTTTTGTTGTGTCGCTAGGTTCCATGGTTTGAAATATGGTGAATACTTTATCTTGATTTATGGGGGGGATTCCTGGCCCATCATCTTCAACACAAAAGCGATAAAACTCACCACTGTCTGGTAATCTATAAATACTGATATGAGCAGGTTTTGCTTTTTCGTGATAATTGATACTATTGGATATCAGGTTGCTGAAAACTTGTTTTAAATGAATTTTTGCCGTTAGAAAATAGGGCATGTCCTCAGCGATATCGACGGAATAACCTTCAAGTGGTGTTAAGTCCTCTAAGATCTCATTCACCAATGCTTTGCTATCAACAGGTGTCCCTTCAATTTGAACTTGACCTATAAGTGAGTATTCGAGCACACTTGTGATGAGGTTTTCCATTTGGTTAACCTAGTTACGTAGTAATCCCATTTTTTCTCGGGTTTTCTCATCTAACTTTTCATCCAGCTCTTCTTCTATACACTCAGATAAGTTAACAATTGCACGTAGCGGTGCCTTCAAGTCATGCGAGGCAACATATGCAAGCTGATTAAGATGTGCATTTGCACTCTCAAGTGCTTTATTGTTGTGTTTTAAATTGGCTAACAGGTGATATCGGTTAATTAAATGAGCAACTTCAGTTGCGAATAGCCCTGCCAACATTTCATCATTGTTGGTAAACACGTGTTCTACCTCTCCCCAGACGAGGTAGATACAGCCATATTCTTCCCCATTCATTTTCAAAGGCACACATAACACGTCTGATGTATCGGTAAAATCAATATGCTGTGTCATTGAAATATAAGAGGTATATATCGAAATATCTTCTGCTGTATCTTTTGCGTATTCCGGTGAAGATGAACACCGATTCCGGCGGAAGGTGAACACCTTCTCAGTCCTTAAGCATCGGTTTGTATTTTTTAACCCAGGTGTTCATCTTCAGTCAATGCAAATTTAGTTTTTCTCATCGATTCCCCTTT